>JABWCP010000019.1 GCA_013360215.1 bacterium
TGATCGCTGCCGTCAATGTCGTCTTACCGTGATCCACGTGGCCTATCGTGCCCACATTCACGTGCGGCTTTGAACGGTTAAATTTCTCTTTTGCCATGGTTAAGTCTCCTGGTGGATATCTATTTATATTAAGCTTTTACTTTTTCAAGCAACTGCGCTTCGACAGCACGCGGCACCGGATCATAGTGATGGAAGTGCATCGAATAAATCGCACGACCTTGTGTCGCGGAACGCAACGCCGTAGCATAACCGAACATTTCGGCGAGCGGTACGTGCGCGTGCACGACTTGTGCATCTTTACGTTGATTCATACCCATGATCTGACCGCGACGGGAGTTAAGATCACCCATTACGGCGCCGAGATAATCTTCGGGTACAACTACTTCCACAAACATGATCGGCTCAAGGATGATCGGGCCGGCTTTTTTAGCGGCCGCTTGGATGGCCATCGAACCGGCGATTTTAAACGCCATTTCGCTGGAATCCACATCGTGATATGAACCGTCGAACAATTTAACTTTGACGTCTTCGAGCGGGAAGCCGGCAATCACACCGTTCTTCATCGCTTCTTTGATACCTTCTTCGGTAGGCTTGATATATTCTTTAGGAACCACGCCGCCCACAATACCGTTGGTAAATTCAAAACCTTTACCGGCTTCATTCGGTTCGACTTCGATCCAGACGTGACCATACTGACCGCGACCACCGGACTGACGAACAAACTTACCTTCGGCTTCAACTTTTTTAGTGATACCTTCTTTATAAGCTACTTGCGGTTTACCGACGTTCGCTTCCACCTTAAACTCGCGGAACATACGGTCCACGATGATTTCAAGGTGCAATTCGCCCATACCTTTGATGATCGTCTGACCGGTTTCTTCGTTAGTCGAAACACGGAATGTCGGATCTTCTTCGGCAAGCTTGCTAAGCGCTTCAGAAAGTTTTTCCTGATCGGCTTTGGTCTTGGGTTCGATCGCAACTTCGATCACCGGCTCAGGGAATTCCATTTTTTCTAAAAGGATCGGAGAATCTTCCGCGCTGAGCGTATCGCCGGTTTTTGTAAACTTCAAACCGACAGCTGCGCAGATATCGCCTGCGTAACACGCGTCAATATCTTCACGGTGGTTGGCGTGCATCTGAAGCACACGACCGATACGTTCTTTTTTACCGCTGGTAACATTGAGCGCATACGAACCGGCTTTGAGCATACCCGAATAAATACGGATGAATGTCAATTTGCCGACATAAGGATCCGTCATAATTTTAAATGCCAGAGCGCAGAATTTTTCACTGTCATCGATACGGCGTTCAATCACTTGCGTGTGATCATCCGGATTATGACCTTTGAGATTACCGCCTTCAAGCGGATTGGGCAAGTATTCGAGAACGGCATCCAGCAAGCGCTGTACGCCTTTGTTTTTGAAAGATGAGCCGCAAAGTACCGGGGTGATTTTGCATTGCAAAGTACCGGCGTGAATGGCTTTTTGAATTTCTTGTTTTGTAATATCCTGACCATTGAGATATTTTTCCATCAGGACTTCATCGTAATCCGCAATCTGTTCAAGCATGAACTGGCGCGCATTGTCCGCTTTTTCTTTCAAATCAGCGGGAATTTCAATCACATCCCAGCGCATACCTTGGGAAGACTCGTCAAATACGATTGCTTTCATGTCGATCAAATCAATCACACCCGTAAACATATCACCTTCGCCCATCGGGAAGGTGATCGGCACCGGATGCGCACCGAGACGTTCTTTCATCATCTTAACGACGTTGAAGAAGTCGGCACCGATACGATCCATTTTATTGACAAACGCGATACGGGGAACGCCGTATTTATCAGCCTGACGCCATACCGTTTCCGATTGGGGTTCAACACCGCCGACTGCACAGAACAACGCGATCGCACCGTCCAATACACGCAACGAGCGCTCTACTTCCACAGTAAAGTCAACGTGGCCAGGCGTATCTATAATATTAATACGGTGATTTTTCCAGAAGCATGTAGTTGCCGCAGAAGTGATCGTGATACCACGCTCTTTTTCTTGCTCCATCCAGTCCATGGTAGCCGCACCATCGTGCACTTCACCGATACGGTGCAGAACGCCCGTATAATAAAGGATACGCTCTGTCGTCGTGGTCTTACCCGCATCAATGTGAGCCATGATGCCGATATTGCGTGTTTTTTCTAACGAAATTGATCTGGGCATTTTATTTATAAGTTCCTGTTATTCGTATTTTCTATTTCTGACTATTACCAGCGGAAGTGCGCAAACGCTTTGTTTGCTTCGGCCATCTTATGCACATCTTCACGTTTTTTGACGGCAGCGCCTTCGTTATTGGACGCGGCTAAAATTTCATCCGCCAATTTAGAAGCCATGCTTTTGCCGGCACGTTCACGGGAATAGCCGATCAACCAACGCAAAGCCAATGTTTGACGACGTTCGGCACGCACTTCGACGGGCACTTGATAGTTGGCGCCACCGACGCGTCGGGAGCGTACTTCTAAAAGCGGAGCGACGTTTTTGATCGCTTTTTCCAAGATTTCCAAACCGTTTTTACCGGTCTTCTTTTCGACGGTTTCCATCGCATCATACAGGATGGATTCGGCAACACCGCGTTTACCTTGCCACATGATCACATTGATCATCTTCGTGACTAAGACGCTGTTGAATTTGGGATCCGCCGGAATGCGGCGCTTGGGACTTCTTTTTCTTCTCGACATATTTCCTCTATATCAAACTTTTATATCTAAGATTACTTCTTAGCGGCGCCTTCTTTACCTTTTTTGGTGCCGTATTTGGAACGACCTTGTTTACGATCTTGAACACCTTGCGTATCCAAAACACCACGAACGATGTGATAGCGCACACCCGGGAGATCTTTCACACGACCACCACGGATAAGCACAATCGAGTGCTCCTGGAGATTATGGCCTTCGCCGGGAATATAGGCGATCACTTCGATACCATTGGAGAGACGCACCTTGGCTACCTTACGGAGGGCCGAATTAGGCTTCTTGGGGGTTGTCGTATACACGCGCGTACAGACGCCGCGACGCTGGGGGCATTCCTGCAAAGCGGGTGACTTCGTTTTCCAAGTCTTGGATTGTCTGCCTTTGCGAATAAGCTGTTGGATCGTTGGCATTAATGCACTTCCTGCTAAACTGTTATTTAGTAGTTATACTGTAACAAACTCTGTTTTTACTCTTATTTGACAGAAAACCTGGGGGTTTTTTATCATTGCCTGCGCATCCGAACTCCGCTTCCGCGGAAACCTGAGGCAGGTTGAGTATCTAAAAAGGCTTGCAAATATATACGAAAGAGGGTCGCATGTCAAGAGAAAATATGAAAATTTTTAAAATAATTTTCGTTGTGAAATAAAGACTTAGCGTATAGTTAGGTTTCTCTGTTTAAAAATGAATCATGACGTGATGTCGTATACTTGATTTGATCTTTGTAGACACGCCGCCCATGTTGCCGTATCCATATCCCTGTTAAACCTCATTACTTATTAATTTCGACTCGCTGACATCAAAGCAAAAACATAAATTTAAGTCATGACTTTAAATCAATTCGGCGGTTGAAGGTAACTATGGTAGGCGTTTATCATATAATGTAATGAGCCGGCAATTATATATTATATATATTGGGATGGATGATGTTTCATGCGCTTGAGTAAAAATTTTTCTATCTCTACCAAGGCCGTCGATAATGCTCTGAGATTAACAAGAATAAACAAACTTCTTCAATGTTCGGCGATCTTATTGATCATACCTCTAAAAATCAGCCCATGAAACGGAAAAACAGTATACCAATATATGCGCCCCAATACACCTAAAGGTCTGAAGGTTGCTGTTTGGGTAAGAATGTTATTTTTATCAATGCTAAACTCAAGCCAGGCTTCTCCCGGCAATTTCATTTCTGCATATAGTAACAGCCTTCTGTCATCTTTGTCTGACAAAAGAACACGCCAAAAATCAAGAGCATCGCCGGCATATATTTCTGTATCACTTTTTCGCCCTCTCCTCATACCTACACCGCCAAAAAGTTGATCTAAAAAACCACGGATCTCCCAAAGCCAGTTACAATAATACCAACCCGTTTTACCTCCGATAGCCCAGATTTTATTAAGTGCTGCATCGGGTTTTGCTAAAGCAATAGAACGAATATCTTTATAACATCCTTCAACAGGTACCTCAATCAATTTAGTCAACCCCGGGCTTAGAAGACTGGTGGTTTGTGCGTCTTTCCAACTTGAAAGCACCTGATTTTGTTCTATTTTTTCAAAGGCTAATCGTATGGATGTGTCATAATCAATAAGCTTAATCCCAAGCACTTCGGCCAAATTATTAGGCTTGCAGGTCACCTCAATTTTCATACTGTTCACTAAATTTTTTGCTAATGCATAAGATGTAGCCGTAACAAAGTATAACCAATAAGAAGAAACCCGTGGAGTCATTACCGGAACGATCACAATATGTCGTTTTAAGCCGCGTATTTTTGCATAACGCAACAACATATCCTTGTAACTTAAAATATCCGTGCCGCCGATATCATAACTCTTATTATATGTTTCTGATTTGCCTATTACTCCGATTAAAAATTCTATCACATTACGAATAGCAATAGGCTGGCATTTGGTTTTTAACCATCTCGGAGTAATCATAATCGGAAGTTTCTCCACCAAATCACGAATAATTTCAAATGAAGCGCTTCCTGAGCCAACTATGATTCCCGACTTAAGCGTGGTGAGCGCAAAACTTGATCCGGATAAAATCATTTCCACGTTTTTTCGTGAGGTGAGGTGTTTTGATAACTGTTCTGCGTTGCTGATCCCGCTAAGATATATGACTTGTTTAACATTTGCTGAAATCATGCAATGTCTAAAATTCAATGCACAGAGTTGCTCCATTTTTTCAAAATCACCGCTTTGTGTTGACATGGAATGAATGAGATAAAAAGCAACATCTATATTTCTTGGTATTACGTGCAAACTTTCTGCATTTAAAAAATCCGCCTCAACGACTGAGATATTCGGGTTCGAATAATTTTTTTCATTAAATCGATTTTTGTCCCTTACGCAACATATGACTTCATGCCCGTTTGCCAATAAAACGGGCAACAGTCGTTTCGCAATGTATCCGGTTACACCGGTTAACAAAATTTTCATGTTATGAATTTGAAAAAAATTTGAACAAAAATGAATTCATACTCAAAAAGGACTTATTCATCAAAGTTTTTTCCGACGACTAACAAACGCCTGGTATATGAACTTTTAAGAGAAGCTCGGATTCTATTGTTTGAAAGCAACTGCGTTGTATACATATCTAATTTTGTACAACATCACCATATGCCGGTTGGTGTTTTTTTGCAGATGCGCTCTATTACTTTAACGCATATGTGAAATGTATCGCATCCATTTCGTAACTGAAAGCCGTTTTTTTATAAAAATTAACCGCATCGGTATCATCACCTTCGGCTTCGACGTATGCGTTTTCAAATCCGTTCACTTGACAATAACGGCACACCTTCGTGATCAAAGCTTTCCCTAAACCTTTTCTTTGGAACTCCGGCGAAATGCCTACGTCATAGATATACGCTTCCGGTTTCACACTGTAGTATCGGTGCAAAACATAGATCGTCAGGCCGCCTACCACATTGCCACCGCTCAGGACGACAAACACCATAAAATCCGGATTGGAAAGCACCCGCCGTAAATGATCCACTGGAGGAATATCCTCATCATTTTCAAAAACATCTTTGAAGATTTCAATTAATCTTTTGAAGTCCGACACTTCATCGGCAGTGAGTTTTTTTATCTCCATGACCTTATGGTGTTTTCTCGTTTATTAGTAAGATTACGAATCAAATTTCGAGGCATCCCATGCAACGCCGGGAGGGAATAATTCCGATTTTCTTTTGATCATTTCTTGAGCGATAAGCGCACTATTGCCGCCTTGCGCTTCAAGTTTGGAAATGATATTCATATAGCTTTTTTCATCCCGATTTTGGCTCAGCTTAAACACGTTATCTAACGTATCCGCTTTGATCTCAAATCCGGCAATAGCCGGCATCATTTTATTCAAGAAGGATTCGGGCAGATTATCATAAATAGTCTGTGACTGCGTGTTGCCTTTTTCAAATTTCAGCGTAAACTTTCGCATAAACCGGATCAACTCCTCCGACGACATGAACTTCATCTTCCCACTGATATACACGCTCATATAATTCCAGGTCGAACCGATTTGAGGATTACTATACCACGAGGCACTCACGTACGTACTGGGTCCTGTAAAAACAACCAGAGCATTCGGATTTTCGACCAAAGCCTTGTGGTGGTCCGTATTTCGCATGATGTGCCCTTGCAAATACAACTCTCCGTCGCGCTCTTCGAACAAAATCGGAATCTGCGTTCCCACTTGGACCCCGGACAAAAAACTACCTGTCAAAAAGGCAAACGGATTACCTTCCATAAACTCCCGTATTACTTGCCGTTCTTTTTCTTTGAAATACGAAAAGTTATACATACGAATCTCCTTCGGTTATATGTTTAGAATACCTGTTTTGTCCTATCGCATGGGATGCACCTTGAGCGGTATCATAAAAATTTTATGCCCGTATGTCTGAAACGACATAACCCTGTCCGCTCAAAATGACAATATTAAACTACAACCTTTTTGATCTAAAAAAGTTGTCTTAGGACAATTTATGTTTTCGGGTGATTTGCCGTCGTATACGGCTTAGCGAGGTGGGGGTAACACCGATGAAGGAAGCGAGGTATTTTTGCGGGATCGTTCCTAAAAAGTCCGGTTTGCCAAGCAGGTCCAGATATCTTTTTTCGGCCGAATCGGTCTGAAGCGCCGTAAATCGTTTGATCAGGTTAAGAATGACATCTTCCCAAAAGTTACGCATCATCTGTTGCATGTTCGGATGACGCACGTAGAGTTTTTTGAGTTCGGTCTTGGAAAGGTAGAGTACTTCACTCTCTTCGATGGCTTGCAGGTAATAATCGGACGGATTTTCACTGATAAAACTGTATATCTCGATCGCGGAGGATTGCGCAAAAGAAAACCAGACGGATACGTCTACGTCGTCTTTTCGATAAAATAAACGCAAACAGCCTTTTTGAACAAACACGATATTTCTGCACACTTCACCTTGCCGCAGCATATAACTATTCTTTCGAAGCCTCTGGCTTTTGAACTTTCCGGCAATGTTTTCCAATTCCGCTTCCGAGAAGTCCGCATACCGGCTGAGAAATTTTTTTAGATCGGTGGTCATGTGAAGATTAGAGTTCTTTGTTTGTTTAAGCAGAAGATTAGCTTAGGATGTCAATAACGTCAATCTGATATAGAAATTATGGGATGTGGCTAGGCTAGGAATCGAATGCTGCTCATGATCTAGAATTAACTGATTCATAACCATTTTTGATAATTGGCGTTTGATTGTTTGAGTTTTTTAAAGTTTCAAAGTCATTTTGAATTTGCCTTAATATATCCCGTATGTTAGCAGTCTGAATTTTCGTCGGTTTTCCGAATGTCAATGACGAACTAAACGGTACGATGAGATTATCACCTTTAGGCATTGCTTTTCCCAAACCCGTCATGAATACAGGCACGTATGTTATGTCGGGTCGTTGTGAAAGAACAAATCCGATACCCGGCTTTAAGGGCTGTTCCTTTTCCGGTTCACCTCTTGTCCCCTCGGGGAAAATTATCAATGAATACCCCCTTTCTAAGGTTCTTATCATCTTAATGATTGGGTCATTATCCGGATTCTCTAAGTCTCGTTTCCTTTGTATGAGAAGTGAATTGATAAAAAAGTTACTCAATTTTTCTTGGAATTTCGTTTTACCGAAATGATCCTGAGCCGCCACCGGTTTAATTTTGTGAATTATTTTTCTTGGAACCGAGGCCAATATACTCATGGTATCCAAATGGCTGTTATGATTAGCAACGATGATAAATTGCTCTTCGCTAAGCAAAAACTTTGAATCATCAAGTTTTACGCCAACGATTAATTTCAAAAACCAACGAATCAAAAAGCTGTAAATAAGCTGGAGTACGATTTTTTGCATTTAGTATGCGATATAATAAACGAGATGAAAAAATGTTGGAGCCGTATAGGCTAATGAGTCAATACGATCTAATACGCCGCCATGACCAGGAATTGCCGAACCCGTATCCTTTACACCCACGTCGCGCTTAATTGACGACATTACGATGTCTCCAATGAAACCTGAAAGCGCAATCATAAAACTAACTAACAAAACCTGATAGTTGTTTAATGGAGTCAAAAATGCGAGTAAATATCCTATACTTGTCGTACAAATGAGCCCGCCAACTAAACCTTCCCACGTTTTATTAGGACTGACTTTGGGAATGATTTTGTATTTGCCTAACAGCTTACCCCACGTAAACTGCATAACATCATTTATTTCGGTCAGAAAAACCAGAAACAATAATAACCCTCTGCCGCCAGAGTTAAAACCTTCTATTTCTGGAAGTGAAAGCAAATAAGCCATGTGACTAAGTCCGAATACTGTAAGCATCAGTATCCATTGAAGCACCGACATCGATTTGGTAATTCCGGCGGTATCACCTTTAAGAACGAGACGAAGCGGGAGCAAAAGAAACATGACTACAGGAATGAAAATAATGAATGCTCCATACCAACCGATATACGCTAAGTAGTATTGAATCGGAATAGACACGAATGCCCAAAAAATCGCCCTTCGGTCAGACTGACGAAATCCAACCAAAGAGTATAGTTCCCTAAATGCCACAAATGACAAGAAAGCAATTGCTACGTATGAAATGTTAGTGTTAAAAATGGTAGCTCCAATGAATACAGAGGCCATGATCCACCACGATTTCGTCCTGGTTTTCAACTCTTGTAGGTTGGCATTTGGATTTATTTTTCCGATTAAAAAAAACAAAAGTGAAGCAAAAGTTAAAATGCCAAAAATAAGCGCAACAACGATGAGTAATTCGTTGTTGTCTATGAATTGTAAGTGAAATACTTCTTTCATGTTGCTTTCAGCGCTTTGTTAATTCTGATGGCTGTACTTATTACAAGCAATATAATGATTACTGAAAAAAACCAATTCGAATACAGTTTAAAGTCTATGCTTAGAAATGAAAATACGCCGTATATTCCCATTACAAAGGCCCTGTCACTTTTACCCATAGGGCCATCATATCTCCGCTCCCCAGACAACGCTTTTCCAATAAGTCCTGCAAATTCATTAATGATACTAAGGCTCATAAATAGGACAACTAAATAAATGATCTGTTTTTCAAAAACCAATAATGGAAAATAAATAAACACATCTGAAATCACGTCGCCAAGCTCGTTTAATACTTCCCCTTCTTTTGTTTGCTGGTTATAAGTTCTAGCCATCATGCCGTCAAGGGCATTAAGAGCCATCCTAACCAAAAGCCCAAAAGGTAATGCAAGAAACAAAAACCGATAAGCATCAGCAAACCAAAAAGCAATTCCAATCAGCAACGAAAGGAAAATGGATGACCAAGTTATTTGGTTGGCTGTTACTCCGATTTTGTGAAGACCGACCAGAATCGGTGATAGGAGTTTCTGAAAACCGGGTTTTATTTTATATATTGAGATCATTTTTTCTCTTTATGGTCAAAAATTTTTACATATATATATATTTATATGTATTTTTAACTGTAGTAAAAACTTATCACTTCATAAGATCATGATCGGCGTGAGAGAATATACCGTTGTGACAGAAAACGTACATAATCTGTTTCAGGATGTCAACCGGAGGTTTGATGTTTTTTCGACGCGCTGTGTGAGTGAGATATAAGATAGAAATTAAATACGGTGTGTTTTGACTAGAGACCATCAGTAATTAAGATTCATACGATACTTCGCACACGAAACGGTTTCTTTTGAGATTTTGAAGGTATTCGAATACTTCTTTGCGACGCAGATCGGCATGGCGCTCCCGCAGCTTGGCCAGTACGGGACATTCGCGGCAAGCCTTCCCTTTTTTCTTATAGTTTTTGCAGCAATCGGGTTTCATCGTTGATCCCTCAGTTATAATACGTCGTGCGTTGGCTTGTCAAACTCAGTACCGTATCCGCTTTTTCCAATAAATCCGTCAGTTTAGAAAGCTCCGAACTCGTGAGCGCCAAATGCCATGCCCTGGAAGAAGTTTCGATGAAAATATTTTTCTCGCGCGGATTGGGTTCCGATTTCAGAGCCCTCCGCTCACGAATAATACGTTCTCTGAAATCGGAAAATTCCCGCCGTGTAAAATTAGCCAGCGCCGTACCAAAACCGACCTGTATGCGTTCGCACGTTTCGCAGACGGAGACGTAGCCCAACTCGTTTTGTTGGACGATGCGGTGATGACAATCAGCCATTCGGTAAATCCGTCATTTTAGTGATACTAGTTGCACACCCATACCGTGACCATGGGCACAATGAGCCACAATACGCCTTTGATTAAAAAAAACAAAAAACCGATGATACCGAGTTTTTTGGCCCACGGCCAGCGATTCGTAAAATTCATCGCGCGATCACCGCGTAGGTTTTAAATTTGGACTCCATAGGTGCGGCTTCTCCGCGCGCTTTGGCAGCACGTACATCGGCAAATCCGCGCTTGTGGCCTTCGATGAATTCCGGCGATTGGGTCCAGGTATCAAACGCTTCCTTGCTATCCCAATGACTCACAATCAGATACGGCTCGCCCGGTTGATCGGGTTTGAGAACCTGCATATCTACAAATCCCGGCATGCGGTCAATGGCATGCGCGCGTGAACTGAAAAGTTCTTCAAACCGTTCGCGATAAGTATCGTTGCAGGTGATATAATTGATCGCCACAAAACGATGCGTACTCATTATTTTTTCTCCGGTTTTTTATAGCTGGTAAGATATTTTAAAATCCGTTCTTTTTGATGATCGGAAATTTTAGCACGCGTCTGCATTTGATCCAGATGCGCTTCCCATGCTTCATCGGAAAAATCCGATGGTACAAAAAGGCTGTGGCAACTGCCGCAATGCTGCACATACATCGCGCGCCCTTCGTTCAAAACCGTAAGTTCGGCGGGATCACTCGTTGTAGCGGCGCTCGGTACATAGAGCGCCGGTGCACAACTAGGCATAAGCAGCAGCGAAAGACAAAAAAAGTATTTTTTCATGGCTGTGCTCAGAATATGTAAGAAAAGATCAGACGCGTTTCGAGGCGCTCATGTTCATCCAATACCAAACCGTTTTTGGTGGCACCTTTTAGCGCTTTAATCTGCGGCAGGATAGTCAGATTGACCCAAAAATTTTCCATCGTGTAGCTCAGTGTAGGACCCATAAATAGCGCGGAATGTTCCCACTTGCCTTCGACCACTTCATTGTGATTGCGGGCTTCAATACCCAAGTACAATCCGTTGCGAACGCGGTAACTATAGCCGAGATCCAATTCGTAAACCGTTTCTTTTTCGTTTTCGATCTCACCGTGTTCTGCTTCTTTTTCAAATTCCAGTTCACCGACAAGGTTGAGTGCCAGAATGGAATTCCCGATACGCTTATCAAAGATCAACTTGCCTTCGATTTCGATCTCATTGCGTCCGATACCGTATTCGCCATACAATGCAAATCCTACCGGATCGGCCACGGCGTCAAATACTTTGTATTTCCATTCATTAGAAAAACTCAGTTCGGTTGCATTTTCTATTGTCGAGTCATTGGTCTGAGCCGCCGATGTTTTTGCGTTGATATAAAACGCCGTTTGAAGATTTTTAGCGAAGCCGAGTTCATATTCGATGCGATTTTCAAATGCTCTGTAAAATTTTTCGCGGCCCCATTTGAAGGTGACCCAAGGTTCGACTTCACGTTGGCCGACATTGAGCACATTACTTTGGTACGTGTAGTTAAAAATACGATCCTGAGCAGTTAATGCATTAAATCCACACCATGTCAAAATCAGGCCCCAAAAAAACGTTTTCATAAAACAATCCTCGGTTATTATTTAATTGGTTACAATTGAAATTGAGATTCAGTCTCAATATTGGAAATAAAGAAAACAAAATTTATTTTCATATTATCTAATAATTGAGAACAGTTCTCAATGATAATTGTCATGTTTTTATGTAATTATAATGATTATTTATTTTATTTAATTGAAATTGAGACTTAGTATCAATTGATGGTTAATATATATTCATTATTGATTATTTTGTCAAGAATTATTTTTCAATAACTGATACTTACGAAGTTACTGAGAACCTCATCGTCTATAGTTCTTCCAAAATCTATGGTTTTGGTATATACTCGTATAATCCCTTATTCACAAAAGGGCTCGTATTAAACAAAATTGCGTTATCTTACTTTTAAATAAAAAGCATAATAGCCACTGTATTAAGTTGCAAACTCGCGCTACATCAGAAGAAGAAATAGACTTTCAAATAAACGCCGACCTTAAAACATTAAGAAAAAATTTGGAAGTAAATACGTCAGGGAGGATAATCAAAAGAAGGAGAAAAATTTATTCGAAATGGAATAACGATCTTACACTATTCCGCTTCTTTGGCACGTTTAACAAATTCGGGATAAAGTGTGTTAAGGCATTCGGGGCAGACACTGTGGGTAAACTCCGCATCGGTATGTTTCTGAAGATACGTTTCGATTTGGCTCCAAAATCCGTGGTCGTCGCGCACTTTTTTACAGTTGGCACAAATAGGAAACATGCCGCGTAACTCTTTGACATTGTGCAGCGCTTCTTCGAGGTCACTGTTTATTTTCGTCAATTCGGCATTTTTGGCATTCAGCAATTCTTCCGATTGACGTTTGACGCGATAGCGTTGCCACAGTAACACCAAAACCACGATTAGCGCCAAAAACCCGCCGATCAGCGAATGGCGTACAATTTTACTCTGACTGATTTCAAGCGATTTGATCGTACTATCACGCTGTAGAAGTGCGATCTGCTGATCCTTACGCTTGGAATCGTAGAGCAACTGAAGCTCGGCTGTTTTACGGTTTGCTTCTACACTCTGTAAAGAATCTTTGATCGCGATGTAACCCTTGTACCAAGTCAATGCCTGCGGCAAATACCCCATCGCTTCATAGATTTCCGAAAACACAAGGCGTACATCACGAATACGATTGCGATTACCCGATGCAAGGTAAATCTGATGCCCCATTCCTGCGTATTGCAAGGCCATATCGTACATTCTGAGTTTTTTATAATTTTGAGCCAAGCTGACATACGCATTACCTTCGGCGGTTAGATCTTTCACAAACTTTGCCATTTCGAGTGATTGGCGCAGGTATGTCGCCGCCTCCGCATAATTTCCTTTTCGATTGTGTACGTCGCCAAGGCTTACCAATGTCCACGCCACGCCGGATTTATTATCCAGCTGCTTATACAGCCCGTATGCTTTCCGATATAAATGTAAAGCGCTATCCAAGCGTTCCTGCTTTTCATAAACAGAACCGATATTTAGAAAACAAAGTGCCGTACCGGATTGGGAACCTATCTTTTCCTGTATTTCCAACGACTTCTGATAATACTCTAACGCTTCAACATATTTGGATTGCTCCAAAAAAACATTACCGAGATTGATATACGATGTGCCTAGGCTTTTTTGGTCGCCGGCTTCTTGGGCAATTTTGAGCGATTTGAAATAATATTCCAAAGCCTCCTCATGATCGCCCATTTCTACATACACGTTGCCGATATTGTTGTATGCGACAGACTGACTTTGTAAATCTGCTCTTCCCTGATACACACCCAACATGTTTTCGTAATAACCCAACGCTTCACGGTATTTACCGCCGATCATGGCAATGCCGGCAAGACTATTGTAAGCACGCGACAAACCGACCGTATCATTATTATTCATCGCCATTTTCAATGCATCGCCATAGAGACGCTTGGCGTCATCTACCCGGCCTCGCTGCTCAAAAACGTAACCGAGATAATTGACGGCCTTGACTTCACCAAATTTGTATTTAAAAACACGGCTGAGTTCTTCGGATTTGCGGATATAATATTCGGCCGAGTCGAGATCCACTTCCAGATATTGGAATGCCAGATCGTGCATCAGATTGACTTTACCGGAATCATACGCCACTCCCTGAATGGCGGTTTTTAAAACTTCAATGCCCTCTTGCTGAGTCCATCCGTCGTTATAAACCATACCGGCACAAAAAACCGATGACAAAATAACCCAACGGCGGATGTGTCGAAACCAATGATTACGGAAAGAAAACAAGTAGCGCATGTTTAATGAATGTATGTTGAGAAAACCGAAAGATATGCCTTGAACGCTTTAAAATACCGTTATGAGACCTCAGAATCAACAGCTTATTGGGCGATTGTACAATACAAGTAGTTCTACGTACTTATTTCCTAACCCTAAAATGGCGAGATATTTTCATATTTCTCCATGTTTTTTGCCGGTTTTTCATCCGCTTTATAAAACAACTCTAAATAGGAAAAAGAATTGCATTTATTGAGGTTTTGGCCTATCTTGCCCAGCTTTAATATGAAGCCGTAAATAATTATCAAATTGACTATAAAGTTATTGCAGGAGAAATGCTCGTATGATGACGTGGATTCGTGAAAAAACGCACTGGTTACTCTATGCGTTGATCGTGTTTTTTATCGCCCTGATCGTGATCGAATGGGGCGCCAACTACACTGACATCGCCAATAAATCCCGCGGCACGATCGGCAAAATCAACGGTGAGGATATTCGCTACGCCGACTTTGCTACCGTGTATAACAACCAGATGAATAATGCCCGCGCCCAAAAAGACGGCGAAGCGTTGACCGATGCGGAGATGGAGCAACTCAGCGACCAGATTTGGAACCAAATCGTCGAAGAAAAATTGCTGCGCGAATACATGAAAGAAAATCATGTTGCGGTCGGCGATACGGAAGTGGTATTTGAATTGCGCAACAATCCTCCGGAGTTTATCAAAAACACACCTGCGTTTTTGACCGACGGTAACTTTGATATGAATAAATACCAGCAAGCGCTCAATAATCCTCAGTACGCCAAAGAATGGGCGCAGGTCGAACAAATGCTGCGTATGCAAATGCCGTACAATAAGCTTCAGGCTATGATTGCTACCTCACCTCGTATCAGCGAAAGCGAATTGCGTCAAGAGTATGCCCGCCGCAATATCAAGCTGAACGGTCAGATTGTATTTTTTAGCCCCGCAGATATTCCCGCATCCAGCGTACAAGTGACCGATGCGGAAGCGCAGTCGTATTACGACAACCACAAAGATGATTACAAACAGGAAGAAAAAGCACGCCTTGCTTTTGTTTCGTTCAGCACGGAAGCTACCAAAGAAGATTCCGCTGAAGTCATCGAACGTGTCAATGAAGTAAAAAAACAAGTTCTCGAAGGTAAAGATTTTGCCGAATTAGCCAAACTCAATTCGGTGGATCGTGCGGCCAATCAACAAGGCGGTTCGCTCGGTTGGTTTACCAAAGGAGCGATGGTTCGTGAATTTGAAGAAGCCTGTTTCAACGCCAAAAAAGGTGATGTGATCGGCCCTGTAATTACGTCTTTCGGTTATCACATTATTAAAATTGACTCCACGCGTTTTGTCAAAGATAAAAAAACACGTGCGAAAAAAGCCGGCGAAGCCGAAGACCGTGATAGTGTCTTGGCGCGCCATATTCTTATTCGCATGGAAGCCAGCCAGACGACGATCGAGACAGCCCGTGAGAATGCCAACGCATTTTATGAAACAGCCAAAGATAACGGATTTGACAAAGCGCTCGAAAAATACGCATCACGCTTTAACCTAACGCCCGACACGACGCTGGACATCGTCAATAATGAAAACGGTATCGTTGCCGGTTTTGCCGAACGCATGAAAAACGTGACACGTTTTGCCTTTACCGAAAAAGTCGGTGCGGTCCATCGCCCGCATCAAACCGGACGCGGCGTTACAATTTTTGCAATCGTTTCGCGCACCGATAAAGGTATTCAACCTTTTGAAGCCGTCAAAGAACGCGTTCGCAATACGGTGATGGAAGAAAAACGCATGACGATGGCCTATCAAAAAGCTCAGGAGTTACGTTCCAAAATCAACTCGCTGGCTGACTTAAAGGCACTTGATTCTACATTGACTGTACGCGATCTGACTAATTTTACGATGAATAACTCCATCATCGGTGTCGGCCGTGACGCTAAAATCAACGGTGTGTTATTTAGTACCGCCGTCGGTGCACTGAGTGAAGCTATCAAAGGCAATCGCGGTGCCTACATTGCATTTGTCGCTACTCGTGATGATATCAACGAATCCCAATTCCGCGATGCCCGGAATGATCTACGTCGCCAATTGCAAAGCACAAAACAACAACGTGCTTATCGCGACTGGGTCGAAAGCATGAAAAAGCAAGCGTCCATCAAAGACTTCCGACCGGAATTTAATTTGTAAGCGCTTATTCAAAAATCGTTCTTCAGGAAATCCGGATGATGAATCCGGATTTCTTATTGGATGATGATTAGTTTTTTAATAGATTCCTCATTATGAAACCCATTACGGCAATCGCCACCCAAACGGAACATGAAGTTTCCGAATCAACCACGTTAGATCATCCTTTACGTGTCATCCTTTTCAATGACGACATCCATACCTTTGATGAAGTGATCGCTCAGGTGATCAAAGCCATCGGGTGTACCGCTCAAAAAGCCGAAGCTATCGCATGGGAAGTGCATACCCGAGGAAAAGCCGTCGTTTATGAAGGTGATTTAGGGGAATGTTTGCGGGTCAGCAGCGTACTTGAGGAAATCGGCTTACACACTCAGATCGAACCCTGATCGGTTCTCTCCTTATTCGTTTTTTCCATTTCGCATTCTTGTACTTGTGATATGCGCTTCGTTGTGGCCTTCGATAGGTTCCAGATGCGATGTGATTTCTGTTTCTATCGGAAATGTATCGGCGATAACTTTTTCGATAGCCGTAGCCTGGGCATGTGCCTGCACGATCGTCAAGCTTTCATGAAACAAAAGATGAAACTCAATGATGATCCGATTTCCTGAACTGCGGTGCTTTAAATCATGAAAACGAATTCCGTACTTTTGTGTTTCCGCTTGCAGGATAGATTCTAATTTGGTTTGCGTCTCCGGATCGGCTTCATCCATCAATCCGCCAAACGCCTGACGTATCAATTTGCCTCCCGACCATAAAATATTGAGCGCTACTAAAATAGCCACGATCGGATCAAACGATAACCATCCCGTCACCATTGTTAACACTAATCCGAAAATCACCCCGAAACTGGTCCAACTGTCGGTCAGAACGTGTTTGCCATTGGCTATCAAAATCAGCGAGTGATTCTTCTTACCTTTATGAACGAGATACCAACCCAAGGCCGCGTTGACGGCTGTGGCTATCACTACGAACATCGTGCCCGACTCAATATTATTGATTTCCAATCCGCGAATCCATTTCATCACCGATTCGTAAATAATATACAGCGCCGCCATCACGATCATTGCACCTTCCAATCCGGCCGAAAAAAAACTGATACGATCGTGCCCGTAGGGATGATTTTTATCGGGGGGTTGCGTACTCAACCAGAGGCTATACGCGGCAAAGGATACCGCCAGAACGTGAACTACCGACTCTGCCGCATCCGAAAGAATCGCAGCGGAACCGGTAATAAAGTAAGCGTATATCTTCATCGCAAACATTCCAAATCCGATAAACAATGACCAACGCATGGCGATTTTATTGTCATGCACGGTAAGTGCGGCAGTTTTGGTGTCCGTTTGCGAAGAAACGTGAATCGGATTTTCGGGTGCTATAGATTTTTCCATAATTTTTTTTAAATTGAAAACCGCATCAATGTACGTATCTGAAAAGCTAAACAATAACATTTTTTTGCTTAGCATGAGACAAGGTCTCATGCGTGTGCATAAAATCAAATAACCCGACCTATGGGCCGGGTTATTGAATTACAAAATCTTCAACACAAAATGCGGTTTTACATTATCGAATCATAACCGTTTCTTATTTCGCAGATTGCGCTTCACCGACGATGCGATCATATACATCAATAGCGCGACGCATACGGCGTATGACGGCTTCCTTACCGATCACTTCAAGAAGTTCAAATAATCCCGGTCCAAGAGTCATTCCGGAAATCGCAATGCGTACCGGATGAATAAGTTCACTGGCCTTGATTTTGAGTTCTTCGGAATAACCGCGAAATACGGCTTCGATGTCCGCATGAATGAATGACGGCGTATTTTCTAAGCGGCCGGCCAATTCCGTCAAATAGGTTTGAGCCTGTGGTGTCCAGCGTTTGCGTACTCCTTCCGGATCATAGGTATCGGGATCGCGGAAAAAATAACTCGAAAACGTCAACACTTCGGATATAAAATTGACGCGTTCTTTCATCAAGCTTATCGCACGCAAAACATATTGTTTGGGATAATCGGAATAACCCGCTTTTTCCAAATCCGGTTTAAGGATCGCATAGATTTCATCATCCGAAAGTTTTCGAATATACATCGTGTTGATCCAATTCAACTTTTGAATATCAAACACGGCACCGGCTTTGTGAATACGTTCGATCGAAAATTCTTTGATCAGTTCGTCCATCGAAAAAATTTCGCGATCATCACCGGGATTCCAACCCAGCAAAGCAATAAAATTGACCAGCGCATCGCGCAGATAACCTTTGGGCGGATACGCGCGCGCCTCGGTATCACCTTGGCGTTTGCTCATTTTGCTGCGATCGGAGTTGAGAAGGAGCGGAAGATGAGCAAACTCCGGCGCTTTCCAGCCAAAATACTGATATAGCAGAACGTGCTTCGGCGTGCTGGAAACCCATTCTTCTCCGCGAATCACATGGGTGATTTCCATAAGATGATCGTCCACGACATTGGCAAGATGGTACGTCGGATACCCATCGGATTTCATCAATACCTGATCGTCCACGTTGTCGGAAGTAAACTCCACATCGCCGCGAATATGATCTTTAAAACGAATTACCGTATTATCCGGCACACGCATACGAATAGTGTGCGGCTCTCCGGCCGCGATTTTTTTCTCAACTTCCTCTGCGGATAGACGCAAACACGTGCGATCATATTTGGGAGGGAGTTTGGATTTTTCCTGAAATTTACGCATTTGATCAAGACGTTCCGCCGTACAAAAGCAGCGATAGGCCTTACCTTCCGTGAGCAATTGCTCCGCATACTGTTTATATAAATGAAGGCGTTCGGATTGATAATAGGGGCCAAATGACCCGCCGATGCCTGGTCCTTCGTCAACTTGTATGCCGGCCCACGCCAGCATATTCATAAAATCATCCACAGCGCCTTCGACCAGGCGCGTACGATCCGTATCTTCGACACGTAAGATAAATTTTCCGCCATGATGACGTGCAAATAAATAATTATACAAGGCTGTGCGAAGACCGCCGATGTGAAGGAAACCCGTAGGGCTTGGGGCATAACGAACACGAACTGACATACTTTTTATATCTCCTTTGCAACTTTTTCGAGAATCTTCCGGGCGACTTGCGCTTTGCTCATTTTGGGCCAGCGCAGAATACTATTTTTATCTATGATTGTTACGATATTGGTGTCGGTATTAAAACCTGCACCTTGTTCTTTGGGGTTATTGGCTACAATAAAATCCAGGTTTTTTGCATGCAATTTGCGCTGCGCATTTTCTATTTCCTGATCGGTTTCAAGAGCAAATCCCACGACATATCGGCGGCCTTTTTGTTTGCCGATATTCGCCAAAATATCCGGCGTGCGTGTCAATTCTAAAGTAATATTTTTCGCGTCGGTTTTTTTAATTTTTTGTTTTTCCTGTCGTACCGGTTTAAAATCGGCGACCGCAGCGGTCATAATCAACGCATCATGTTTGGTAAACTGCCCACGCACGGCTTTATCCATAGCATCGGCTGTCGTAACTTGCATCACCGACACACCCGGCGGCACCGGAAGTGCGGTAGGACCCGAAATCAACGTCACTTCAGCGCCCATCAACGCCGCTTCACGAGCGATGGCGTAACCCATTTTACCCGAGGAATGATTGGTCAAAATACGCACCGGATCAAGCGGCTCTTGGGTCGGTCCGGCGGTGATCAAAACGCGCTTGTTCTTCAGTTCATTTGTGCCCAGCAAAATTTTATCCGCTTCCCAGATCAACGATTCAAACTCGGCAAGGCGCCCTACACCTTCATAACCTTCAGCTAAAAAGCCGTTACCCGGATCAATAATATGATAACCGTGGTCACGCAATTTTTTGATGTTTTGTTGAACAATGGAATTGGTGTACATGCGATCATTCATCGCAACAGCCAACGCTACGGGTTTGGAACAAGCCATGACGATAGTCGTCAGTGCATCATCGGCAATACCTGAAGCGATTTTACCGATCACATTACCGCCGGCCGGTGCGATCAGCATGATATCCGGCCACTGGGCGATATTGACATGATGCGTACCCCACATTTCAGGATAATGCGCATCGTGTCCCGGAAACGTATCGGTTGTAACGCGGTTATTGGAAAGCGTTTCGATCGTCAGCGGCGTAATAAATTCCGTAGCATTTTTGGTCATGACCACGCGCACTTCCGCACCCGATTTGACAAAATAACGGATCAGCTCGGCGATCTTATATGCCGCGATACCACCGGTAATACCGATCAGTATTTTCTTTCCGGAATATTTTTCAGAATCGTTTGCCATCATGCCAGAGGTTTGCTGTATCATCCATAAACGGCAAATTCCAAATAACCGGCGTTATACCGGCATTTGGAATTTGCATCGAAACTTTTGTAAAACGCGGTTATTCTTCTTCGCGATTGAGATATTCGTGCTTGATTTTACCAGCGAGCAATTCATCCAACGCCGTTGCGACAGGTTTGGGAAGTTTTTCCAAATCTAAAATATCATCGCGGTTAATTTTTACTTCTTCACCATCCATAGCTTCATCGCCTTCTGTCAACGTGCGCACATGTATCATTTGTTCGTCATTGATCTGACGTGCACGACGCGCCGCAACGATCACGGCTTCGTAGACATTTTCGATCGATGCATCAATTTTATCAAAGGGAAACGCTTTGACCGGCATCGTGAACTCCTTATTGAAATTATTACACTTATATTGCCAAATGGGACGCCAATATAGACGTTTTGTCCTATTCGCGCAATAGAAAAATATATATTCATCATTATTTCTAATAATAACGAATACCCGATCTCTGATTTCTAATTTTTATAGACGGTTTATATACAATTTTTAGTGCTTGTGAAGTATTAACCAATAATCTTATAGCTTTGTCTTCAGGTGATGGCAAGCTTCGATAAAAAAAGCTCCGAAATTAGTTTTCGGAGCTTTCGAATATCTGTTATTTAAATCGTGTCATGCATACGATTCTACCGGCGGGCAACTGCAAATCAGATTGCGGTCGCCGTACGCATCATTGACGCGGCCGACGGAAGGCCATATTTTATTGGTACGCAACGTCGGCAATGGGAACGCTGCTGTTTCTCTTGTATAAGCGTGCGTCCATGTATCGGAAACCACCGTTTCAGCCGTATGCGGTGCATGTTTGAGCACGTTATCTTCTTTGTGCGCTTGACCATTTTCGATTTCTCGAATTTCATTGCGTATGGATATCATCGCTTCACAAAAACGATCCAGCTCGGATTTGGGTTCGGACTCTGTCGGTTCCACCATCAGCGTACCGGCCACCGGAAACGAAACAGTCGGCGCATGAAATCCGTAATCCATCAGACGTTTGGCCATATCAATTACTTCGATATTGGCGGTTGTTTTAAACCCGCGTGTATCCATGATCATCTCATGCGCTACAAAACCGTTTTTCCCGACGTAGAGCACATCGTAGTGATCTTTGAGACGTGCACGAATATAGTTGGCGTTGAGAATGGCATATTGGGTCGCATCGGTCAATCCCGCCGCGCCCATCAGACGGATGTACACGTATGATATGAGGAGAATGCTGGCACTGCCCCATGGCGCTGCCGAAACCGCCGTCATCGCTTTATTACCACCTGTTTTGACTACCGCATGACCCGGTAAAAATGGAACAAGATGTTTGGCAACACAGATCGGACCCATGCCGGGGCCACCGCCGCCGTGCGGAATACAAAATGTTTTATGTAAATTGAGGTGGCACACATCCGCGCCGATCATTGCCGGACTGGTAAGGCCGACTTGTGCATTCATATTTGCACCATCCATATAAACCTGGCCGCCATTGGCATGAATGATCTCGCATATTTCATGAATGGCTTCTTCAAATACACCGTGCGTCGAAGGATAAGTCACCATCAGAGCCGCGAGTTCATTTTTGTATTGCTCGGCTTTAGCGCGCAAATCTTTCACATCTATATTTCCCATATCATCGCATTTTACGACGACGACTTGCATTCCGGCCATCACGGCGCTCGCAGGGTTCGTGCCGTGCGCCGAGGACGGGATCAATGCGACATGACGATGCGACTGGCCGATGCTTTTCAGATATTCACGGATCACAAGTAAACCGGTATACTCGCCCTGCGCACCCGCGTTGGGTTGCAGCGAAGTACCGGCAAATCCGGTGATCGCATTAAGATACGACTCCAGTTCGCTAAAAAGCTGTTGATAGCCGGCCGTTTGATCCGACGGAGCAAACGGATGCAGGCCGCCAAACTCGGCCCAGGTTACCGGTTCCATCTCGGTGGTCGCATTCAGTTTCATAGTACACGAACCGAGAGGGATCATCGAATTGGCCAACGACACATCTTTCAATTCCAAATATTTGATGTATCGCAGCATTTCGGTTTCACTGTGATACGTATTGAATACCGGATGTGTAAGGTAAGCGCTTTGACGAACAAATGGTTTACCCCACGACGGCGTTTGTAAATCCGAATGTTTTACAGTGACCGAAGCGGATTTCGCTTTAGCAAAAATTTGTGTCAGAATTTCTATATCTTTTGCACCGGTCGTCTCATCCACGGCGATCGTGATTGTTTGCGATCCGTGGTAACACAGATTGATTTGTGCTGCCAGTGCCGCGCTTCGAATCGCATCATACGTTTTGGCATCGCCGGTATCAATTTTGATCGTATCAAAATACACCGCGTTCAACTGACGGTAACCGGCGGACACGAGCGCACCGGCAAGTGTTACGGCACGATTGTGAACGCGTAAGCCGATTTCCCTCATCCCTTTGGGACCGTGGTAAACTGCGTACATACCGGCCATATTGGCCAACAATACTTGCGCTGTACAAATATTACTCGTCGCCTTTTCACGGCGAATATGCTGTTCTCGTGTCTGCAACGACATACGTAATGCACGTTTGTTATTCGCATCAATGGTCACCCCGATAATACGACCCGGCATCTTACGTTTAAATTCATCTTTCGTCGCAAAAAAAGCCGCATGCGGTCCGCCGTAACCCATAGGAACACCCAGACGCTGCGTGGATCCGACAACGACATCCGCACCCCATTCACCGGGCGGTGTTAACAGCGTGAGGGCCAATATGTCCGCCGCTACGGCGACGTAAATACCTTGTTCGTGGCATTGCTGTGTAAATGCGGCGTAATCATAGATCGCGCCATCCGCTGCGGGATATTGGATCAACGCGCCGAAATATTCTTTCGAAGGTTTAAACGTCGTATGATCGCCGACCACGATTTCGATGCCCAAAGGATTGGCGCGTGTTTTCATCACATCTATCGTTTGCGCAAAACACGACGAGGCAACAAAAAATTTATTGCCGGTACCTTCATTGGCGGACGCATGGAACATGTGCATGGACTCCGCCGCAGCCGTACCCTCATCCAGGAGCGAAGCGTTGGCAATTTCCATTTTGGTGAGGTCCATGACCATGGTTTGATAATTCAGCAACGCTTCCAGGCGGCCTTGCGCGATTTCAGCCTGATACGGCGTGTACTGTGTGTACCAACTCGGGTTTTCCAGTATGTTCCGCAGAATTACGCCGGGCGTGATCGTATCATAATAGCCTTGCCCGATGTACGACTTGTAAATTTTATTTTTTGCCGCTAAAGCACGCAGTTCAGCGAGCATCTCATATTCACCGATGGCCGGGGGCAAATTCATCGGCGAAGTCAGTCGAATGGAAGGGGGAACGGTTTTTTCGATCAGTTCATCCAAGGAGCCCACACCGATGGCCTGGAGCATGGACTTCAAATCCTCTGCGCGTGGTCCGATATGACGCTTTTGGAAGCTGTCGTTATGCAACGTATTCATATTAACTCCTTATGGGAAAATTCGATATAAGCGGGATTACTTGCGGGCAAAAAATACATAGTCTTGATTTGAGCGGTTTTGCAATAAGGATCGTTCAAAAGCTTCGATGAGATCGGCTTCCGTGCGCACCCAGTCATGATTTAATCCGGTCAACGATATTTTTGCACGGATTCGGATTTCTTTTTTATCCAGTTCATTTATTTTTTCAGACGGAATAAGATCATCGTAAATGGGAAATGGGTATGCGGCTACGGCTTCCACGATCATACGCGCTTTGATCAACGCACTGTCTTCGGAAGTGTGCGTAAAAATAACGGCAAATTTACCGCCATCAAAACGCGTCACAATATCGGAATTACGGACGCTATTGACCAACAGGCTGGCCATTTCCTTAAGAATGACGTCGGCTTGCGGTACACCGTACTGTTCGTTAATGCCGCTATAGTTGACGATATCTACCATCGCCGCACTGGCTTCGGCTTTGTAGCGTTTGACCGCGCTGATTTCCTTATTGATGCGTTGGTGAAAATATTTACGATTGAAAAGCGCCGTGAGCGGATCCGTTACCGTAAGCGACTTCAGATGTTCGGTTTTTTCTTCGAGCTTATTATTTACTTTTTTTAGTTCTTCATTATGCTGTTGAAGCTCCGCTTTCATGCGATCAAGTTTGCTGACTTCCTGGAGCAAACTATCGTATAGAACTTTATTGCGCAGGAGTGCTTTTACTTTGATCGCCAGTTCACGCGGATCGTACGGCTGGATCACATAATCATCACCGCCTTTTTCAAACCCATGAACCTGATCAACAAACTCTTTAAGATTGGCCGTAACAAAAACAATGGGCAGATGCGCGGAAATTTTTCGAATACTTTCACAAATCTCAAATCCGTCAATGCCCGGCAAACGTACGTCCAGCAACATGATATCGGGATCGTGCGCCGTTACGGAGCCCAATGCATCTTCGCCGCTGTGCGCTTCAAAAAACACATACTCCGGCCGTTGCAACGTTTTGCGCAGGGAGTACA
Source organism: bacterium (assembly GCA_013360215.1). Lineage (NCBI taxonomy): Bacteria > bacterium. The sequence goes on from JABWCP010000019.1 coordinate 25,271, forward strand.
CATGGTCGGGATTATCGTCAACGATTAAGATTTTATACGTGCGGCTCATGGTTTTGCGGCGTTACGCTCAGCCTCCATGATGCGGTGAATTTGCTCCAGTAATTTTTCGCGTGAGAATGCGCTTTTCTGGAAAATATAATAATGGTTACCTGAAAGTTTCCGATGATCTTCCTGCGTAAGTAATTTGCCGGTCAATACGAGTACCGGTAAATTTTGTGTGATCGGGTCACTCTGTAAACTCGATAAAACGGCAAAGCCGTCAATCTGCGGCATCATCAAATCAAGAATTACCAAGTCGTAGGATTTGCGTCGGGCCGCCTGGATGGCTTTTTCACCGCTGGTCGCGACCTCTGATAAAAAATCATCGCTCTCCAAAATTTCTTCGATCAGTTCGGCCTGTGACAAGTCGTCATCCACGATCAAAATTTTACGCAATCCCTTCATCTCCGTCAGCTTTTGAATGCGTTTCATAAACGCATCACGCTGTACGGGTTTTACCAAATAATCCGACGTACCGAGGCTGTATCCGAGTTTCTTATTGTCAATCATCGAAACGATGGCCACCGGAATATTTTTAGTATCGGGATTTTTCTTCAGTTCCTGCAGCACTTCCCAACCGTCTTTGCGCGGCATCATGATATCCAGAGTGATAACGTTCGGACGATATTGCGCAGATTTGACCAACGCCGTTTCGCCGTCTTGCGCGAAAAGAATATTGTAATGTTCTTCTTCAAAATATTTCCGAAACGCATACAACGTTTCTTTATCATCATCTACCAAAAGTACAGTTTTTTTAGCCGAATCGATCGCGCTGTCGGTTATAAGTTGGTCCGCTTCATCTTGCTTGCGGGTAAACATGGCCTCAATTTCTTGCGCACTAAACGGCTTGCTCGAGTCACCGCGTTTTTTGGCCGGAAGAATAAATTTGAATGTTGAACCTTTTCCGATTTCGCTTTCGACGGAAATTTTACCGCCGAGCAGCTCCACCATACGTTTGGTTACAGCAAGCCCCAACCCGGTGCCGCCGTATTTTCGGGTGGCCGAACCGTCGAGTTGCCGAAAGGGATCAAAAATTTTTTCGTAGTTTTCGCGATCAATGCCGATACCCGTATCAATTACCGAGAATTCGAGAACATCGGCAAATTTGGTGGGACGAACTTGCAATCGCACTTTGCCGTGCGGAGTGAACTTGATCGCATTGGATAAAAGATTGAGCAGTATTTGTTTGAGCTTATTTTCATCGGTGCTGTGAATGTCCAGTGTCTCATCAACATCCACTTCCATTTCCAGATTGGATTCACGCACCATCGGCAGAACGGTCATACGAATACTGTCGGCAAATTCACGAACGGCGTATTCTGCAAAAAATACATCCATTTTGCCGGACTCGATTTTGGAAAGATCCAAAATATCGTTGATCAAGGCCAGCAAATTTTTGCCGCTTTTTTCGATAATGCGAATTTGTTTTTCCTGTTCCTCGGTCAATTCACCGTCCATACGCGCCAGCAGAATGCTTGATAACGCCATGATGGAGTTAAGCGGCGTACGCAGTTCGTGGCTCATATTGGAAAGAAACTGGGACTTAAGCTGGTTGGCTTCGACGACATCGCGTCGCATTTCCTCAAGGCGGCGGTACGCATTTTCGAGTTCCTGATTTTTTTCTTCAAACTCGAATTTCTTCTTTTCTATATCACGGTACACGACCGCAATATGCCGTTCATACGTGACATCACGAAATTTCCAAAGGCGACCGACGATTTTTCCCCGTTCATCGGGTATCGGTAAAATCTGTCGGAGAAAAAAACGACCCGACATGTGTGTGAATTCGATTTCATCCGACACGATGTAGTTTTCGTTGTCAATCAGGTCACGTTCTTTAGTAAATCGTTCCGCCTCGCGGACCAGTGATGTAAATCGCATCACTAAATCCGATTCTTTCCATGACGTCAGTGTCGGTTCGTCCGCATTGAACAAATCGCAGAACTTGGCATTCACGGCTACGATACGACGTTGATGATCAATCACCAATATGCCGGATGCCGCCGAATCCAATAATGCGCGAATCATCGGTGTGATGACCGACGAAGGCGTCTTTTGTGCTGAAAGAATTACGGAGGAAGAAGAGCGGGGCTTGCTTTTTTTAGTCGCTGTAGTTGATTTCTTTTTGGATTTTGATTGCACGGGCTTTGCCGTACGCGAGGCCACGGTCTTTTTGGAAGATCGTTTTTTGAGCGACGTTTTTTTTCTAGATTTCATAGTGCAAAGCCGTGTGAAGTCCGATTAATGCGCTGTTGATTCGCGGTATTTATTTGCCGATAAAAGACTTGATTTAGCGCTCATATCGGAAACTTTGATTTTTACAATCCAACCGTTACCGTACGGATCGCTGTTTATTGTTTCGGCTTTGTCGGCCAGTACGCCGTTTACTTCGATCACTTCACCCGAGAATGGTGCATACAGATCGCTTACAGTTTTTACCGCTTCGACGGAACCAAAGGGCTGACCTGCGGTAACTTTTTTGCCAACTTCAGGGAGCTCAAGAAAAATAATATCGCCTAATTCAGATTGCGCATAATCAGACACACCGACGGTAGCTATATCGCCTTCGAGACGTACCCATTCGTGGCTTGCTGCGTAAAGTAGTTCTTCGGGAAAATTCATGACAAGACTCCTATATAAACATTGATTCAGGGGGCAACGAAAATTACCAATCCACCATAACTAACCGACCAGCTGACTGCTCCAAAGGTACAGGCGCTTGAGTTCCAGCACTTTGCGATCCACCTTGGCATCGGTCGGATTTTTCATTTTCAGCATTTTGCAAACTTTATAGGACATACCAAACTGGCCCGCTTGTGCAAATTTTTCAACCATCTCCATCGTCGCATCTTGCGGGTTAATGTCTTCTTCGGTGATTTCTACTTCTTCAGTGACAACCTCCGCCTCTTCTTCAGCTGTCGCCACGGCGACCGGTTTTGCAGTTTCTTCTTTTACAGCTTCGACTACCGGTTTAGGCGTTTCCTGAACGACGGGTACTCTCGGAGGCGCTTCAGCAACAAGTGCTTTAGTTTCGACCTTCGGCGTATCTATTTGCTTCAGTTCCGTTACAAATGCTTCCGTCTGAGGCATCTCCGGTTGTTTGACCGGTTCTTCCACAGCTTTAATCTCAGGCGCCGGCTTCTCTTCCGTTTTTTCCGGAATGATTGCAGCCGGTTGTACAGCTTTAGGTACTTCCTCCGTGACTGCATCCAACCGCGCTTCCGCGCGCTCCGCTTCATCACTTAGGCCTGCAACATATGCGGCATAGGATATCGCGGGTTCTTCGTCGGTAATTACACTTTCCGTTGAGGCAACATTTTTCGGCGTTTGCTCTTCCAAACCTTCCATCATCTGATACGTCGCGTAATCAATCGTATCATCGCAGGTATCCAACCATCCGGCAAAGGCAGCAAAACGCATGACCTCATTATCATCATCCAGCAACGCTTCGTTGCGCTCTTCATCGCTTTCGACGCGTTCGAGGTAATCGCTATAACTCATCGGCGCGTCTTCTTCGTCGATAAAATCATCATCCGATGCAGCCTGGACTTTAGCCAAACGTTCCGTGATCGCGTCGGTTTCATCATCAGCGACGACGGATTCCTCTTCATCGTCTTTGAAAAGCGATTCTTCAAGATCGGCTTCATCTGTCAGTACATCCAGATAGTCTTTGTAAGACATTTCAAGATCATCCAGCGCCGCTTCTTGTTCTTCGGCTGTCAATATATCTTGATCGGCTACTTCGGAATAGGGTACGACTTCATTATCTTCAGCCGATGCTTTTTCAAAAAAGGCCGTCTCCTGTTCCGGCGTAATAAACACACCCGTATCTTCACCGCTGCCAAATGCCGAGTCCACATGACGATGAATGGTATCATCCTTATGTACTTCATGTTTGTAGTCGTCCGCTTTACGCTCAGGAGGCCGTTTGACGACTTTGGGCTGCGATGCGGGTTTTTCTTCGGGTTTGGGAATTTCTTTTTTAACAGATGGCGCCGTCGGCACTTCTTTGACAGCAGGTGTTTCGATTTTGGCGCGAATCTCTTCCGTTTTCTCTTTTGGACTTTCCGGAGCAACCTGTTTTTTGACAGTACCTCCGGCGGCGGCTATTTTTTTATCCAGCGCCGCACGATCCATGATCGCCGCACGACCGACCTTTTTCAGTTCCTGACGCTGCTTGAATTCAGCAAACGACACTTCTTCATCATCATAAAAATACAAAATGCCTTCGCTATCGATCCACGCTGCCGACGCTTTTAATGCTTCATCCACATCGGACGTTTCGGCCGCGGTTTGTGCGACCGTCGTTGATACTTCGCTCGCCGAATCCGAAATCAATTCATCACGTTTTTCTTCCAGCACCGGCTCTGCCAAGGGCTCAGATTTTACTTCCTCCGCGACCGGAACCGCTTTTTTCTTTGTCATTTCTTTGACGATAAGATCTTCGACCATTTCGGTCGGCATCTTCAGTTCTTCTTTTTCAGCCGGAGGTTCAAAGGAAGGTTGCGCTTTTGCTGCAGGTGTTTCCGCTGTCGGTGAAGGGCGTTCCGCGGATGAAACAGGTTTCCGAACAACGGAACGCACGCCGTCCTCGTCTTCTTCTTCAGAGCGCGAAGCCTTCAGTTTTTGATATTGATCTTTAAGGTCAACAAGCGATTGGATCAGTGCTTTATTAATCGGATCGAAGCGCAACGCCACGCGGTATTTTTGTACCGCAGAAACGACATCATCTTCTTCAAGTGCCAAATCACCGAGTAATTTATGCGCCGCTACGTGTGCCGGATGCGATTGGAGAAATTCACGAATATACTCCTGCGCCTGCTTTTTTTCACCGCGCCGGTAGTACGCCTTGGCCAAAATCAGGCGGGCCGTATCATAGTATGGAAATTTTTGTAGTCCGTCGGTAAGAATAGTTATCGCCTGATCGTACTGCCCCATGTCAAGGTACGCATCCGCAAGTTGTGCGAAGCGCACACTCTCCGGTTGATACGCCAGTTTGCTCTCAATCTGCTTGATCGCATCAATGAGCGTCACTTCAGCGAGAATCGCTTTATTGCCGACGGCGGGGACCGCCTGTTTTTCTGCTTTGGCCATAGGAAAAATTGATATTCGCGTTATGCCGAGGCTCGGTTGTCGTAAAAATGCTTCAAGGACAGGAATACCACCATCGAAAACCCGACAAGAATCCAAACGTTAAAAAAGATCATGCCGATGAAGTTGGCTTTTTCGGTATAGTAGTTGCGAATACCGACTACTAAAGATACCAAAATAAAAGCAAGAAACAACAATTCTATCAAAAAAAGTGCATCCAATTTCACGCCATGAAAACGTGTTTTTTCTTTGCGTTTCATCGTGCCCCATTTGGGGGTACGTACGAAGGACGACTTGATATCAAAAAAACCTTCGATTACGGCTTTTGCATTACTGATCGAAAGTCCGATACTTCCCATCATAAGCACCGGCAAAATAACCATCTTTTTCTTCCAGTTGGGGTTGATCATTTTTTCCGAGTAGAAGAAAAATATAAACAGACCCAACATACTGAGTACGAATACCGCCATAATGTCGAGAATAACATTAAAGCGTCCGTTTTCGTTGTGTAAAAACAAAATGGAAGAATTGAGCAAACACGAAATCACGACAAAAATGTACGAAAAATTGGCCGTGAGGTGAAAAAGCGATTGGATTTTGGTCCACATCGGCAGTTCGGCTTTCAGAATTTTCGGTACTAATTTTTTCGCCGTTTCCACCGAACCTTTGGTCCAGCGGAATTGTTGCGTTTTCAATGCATGGATACCTATCGGCAATTCGCCGGGCACCACAATATCATTCAAATAAACAAACTTCCATCCTTTGAGCTGCGCTCTGTAACTCAAATCCAAATCTTCGGTCAGCGTATCGTCGTGCCAATTACCGGCATCGGTAATACAGGATTTGCGCCAGATACCGCCGGTACCATTGAAATTAATAAAAAAGCCTGCACGGTTACGCGCCAACTGTTGAATCACAAAATGTCCGTTGAGCCCGATCGCCTGTGTTTTGGTGAGCATCGAAAAATCTTCGTTTAAATAGCCCCAGCGACTTTGCACCATACCGATCCGGGATTGGGAAAAATGCGGCATCGCTTTACGCAGGAAATCTTTTTCCGGAATAAAATCCGCATCAAAAATCGCGACAAATTCGCCGTGCGCATACTCCAGCGCTTCGCGCAAAGCGCCGGCTTTGTAACCTTTTCGATCCGTACGATGAAACAGACGAATCATGTAACCTTGCGCGGCCAAGCGTTCGACGCATGCCCGCGTCAGTTGGACGGTGTCATCCGTCGAATCATCCAGCACCTGAATTTCCAGTTTGTTTTTCGGCCAATCCAGCTGGCTGGTCGCCAAAATCAGCCGTTCGGCTACCGTACTTTCATTGAAAATCGGCAACTGAATCGTGATCACCGGAAGTTTTTCTTCCGGTAAGTGTACCCAGTCTTCTGACGGTTGCGGATGATCATCACGATGCTTCAAAAAATAATAAATCATGATGAAATTGTGCATGCTGAAAACAAACAGCACCGTCATACACGCGAGGTACGCGTAGAATAAGAAAGAACCTGCATCCATGGTAAAGAACATCTCGAGTTTAGGGTTTAGGGTATTAGGGTTTTTTAAAGGGTAAAAAAATTAGGGTTTTTTATTACTCATAATTACCAATCCGACGTAACCTTATTGATCACGTTCTGCGTCAGCATCTTGATCGCATCCTCCATTCCGTCGCTGCGTTTGCGGGTACCGGTGAGTGCGTAACGCCCCCATCCGGAAAATGTTTCTTCCCACATTGTTTTTTTCTCGCGGCGATTTTCAAATTTAATGATCGCCGTAATAGTGATCTTGTAATCCGATGTGGTAAACTGATTGCCGCTGCCTTCGAAGGCAAACACGATATCATCAACTTGGGTGATTTTTCCGCTCAGCACGGCATCGGCGGATTTGAAATCGGCTATGCGCAGGTTATTGTCGTCCAATATACCCTGCGTCAGACCGGTGGTGACTTTTTCGCGAATACCGGGTTCGGCCGTCAAATTATCGAACATCGGAACGGCGACGGTTTTCAGTTCACCAAGGTTGGCTCCGGTAAACGAATAGACGCATCCGATAAGACTGATCAGCAGTATGCCAAAGAACAAATATTTGAAATAACTTTTCATCGTTACATGTACCGGCTCGACGTTCACAGATCGAGATTGTACTCCTTGATCTTGCGATACAACGTGCGCTCGGACAGTCCCAGGGAACGCGCGGCGGCATTACGTTTGCCGTCAAATTTTTTGAGCGCCTTGATGATCATATCCCGTTCCAGATCGCTCAGCGAAAGACTGTCGCGCTCTTGCCCTTCGTCCACGTTATACACTTCCGTTTCAACGATCTTACCGTCGCGAGTTTCTTTGTCAAAGTGCGGTGCGTATCCGGCGTGCGGAAAATCGCTGCCGCCCAAAGGCCGCGGTACGTTGCCAAACTTAGCAACCAAAAAATGTTTGATATCATCCACATCCCGTTTCAGCGACAGAAGCGTTCTGTACAACAGTTCCCGCTCCGCTTGCTCCGGTGTCATATGTGTGGGAATCGGCAACATGGTATCGTCAGCGTCATTTTCAAACGCATCAATACCTTTAAAGTTTTCCAACTGCTTGGTAATATCTTCCGCCGTTACCGTTTCACCGCGCTTGATCGTAATCAGGCTTTCAACAAAATTCTTCAATTCGCGTACATTGCCTGGCCAGCGGTAGTTGACCATCATATCCATCGCTTCCGCGGTAAAACCGCGAAACTTGGCATACGTCTGCGCGCTATAATCATCGGTAAACCGCTTGATCAATACCGGTATATCCGCCCGCCGCTGACGTAGCGGCGGCATCGTAATGGTGATCGCTTTGAGACGATAATACAAGTCTTTGCGAAATTCACCACGGCGCACCATTTGTTCCAAATTGCGATTGGTCGCGCCGATCACACGCACGTCGCACCGCCGGACGACCGAACCGCCGACTTTTAAAAATTCACCGGTTTCAAGAACGCGCAAGAGTTTCACTTGCGTTTGAAGCGGCATGTCGCCGATTTCATCCAAAAATATTGTACCGCCGTTGGCGGTTTCAAAATACCCTTTACGCTCAGAAACTGCACCCGTAAACGCTCCGCGTTCATGGCCAAACAGTTCGCTTTCCAAAATACCCTCCGCGATGGCGCCGCTATTGACGATCACCAGCGGTTTATTGCGACGCGCACTCAACTGATGTATGGCTTTGGCCATCACGTCTTTACCTGTGCCGCTTTCACCGATCACCAGCACGGCCACATCCGACGGAGCGACCCGGCATACATCCCGAATGATGGTTCGGATGGTTTCTGATTCGCCGTAAAGCCCTATGCTTTCTCCGATTGAACGAAGGTTCTTTTCGATCTCCGTTTCGTTACTGTTCAGAACGAAACTGCGGAGTTGATCGTTATGTGCGGTATCAGCTGGCATATCAGCGACGGATGATATCCAAAATTTCGTTGGCAGCCCGTTCGATGGTATCATTGACCACAACGTGATCAAATAAATGCGCGCGATCCATTTCCTCTTGCACGCGCGCCAAGCGTATTTTCAACGTTTCTTCTGTTTCTGTACCACGGGACATAAGACGCTTACGCAGCTCATCCATAGAAGGCGGTTTAATAAATATAAGTACCGAGGTCCCTCCGTATGATTTTTTTACGTTGAGCGCGCCATTGACATCCAGATCCATGATCACGTTACAACCCATTCGGAGATCCGGTTCGACGGCCATACGTAATGTCCCGTAATAATTTCCGAAATGGTGGTCGTATTCCACAAAATCATCATTCTGTATGTGATCTTTAAATTCCTCTTCTGAAATAAAGTAATAATCTTTGCCGTCATTCTCACCTTCACGTTTGGCACGTGTCGTCGCCGAAATGGAAAATACCAACGTCGGGTCCATCTTGAGCAAGGTATTCTTAATGGCGGTCTTTCCTGTACCCGATGGAGCACTAAAGACGATCAGCTTGCCTTTGGATGATGAAAGATTAGCCATTTTTAAGTACTGACATTTTTACAGTTTATTACTTTACAATAAGCGGAAATATAGATTTTACTTAAGTTTAAGGCAAGAAATAAATTAGCAAAAATTATTATAGCACGGTTACGACCAAAACACTTCCCCGGTGTTCGGGTTGCTCAAAAATACAATAATTTGGTACTCGCTTTATATCTGTCAGGTACGAGGTATTTGTATGTAAGCGATACTATAGAAAACGAGCGGCAAGGTCATAAATGTCAGCGGTGCAGCAAAAAAATACATGGTGCATATTCCCGTGGCTATCGCCATACCGGCTATATTGATCTTCAAAACCCCGCGCATCACTTCTATCCGATCGGTCATCCGTGAAGCGATAAAAAGATTTAAAACGGCGACAAACAAACAAAAAAGCGCGAAAAACAAACTAAATCCGTTTTGAAAATCCATCAGTGAACGTGAACTACCCATGATTTCAAATTTATAATTTTGAGCCAGTTCAAATAGTTGTTTTTCGGTTTCGTTGGCCGGTATTCGTTCCTGAAAATGACCGAGCAGGTGAATAAAGGTCGTAGACAGTAGGATATAAGAACCTATTTTGAAGAATTTCATACGACTGAGCTTCCTTTCTATACTTAAAAACGATTATCGCCAGGGATCAAAAACTATTGTGAAAGAATAGATTTAAATTCCTCCGGTTTGACTGTCAGCAAACCCACACCCGGTAAACGTTCCGTGAGAATACGCCAATTATTATCCTTGGCGAATATTTTTTTGAACATCGGGAGCGCATCGTTCATTTTACCGGCGTTGGCCAGTGCGACAGCATGCCAGTATTGCATTTCAAGGTTATCGGGAAACATTTTTTCAGCACCACCATACAGAGCCATCGCCTTGTCCATTTCGTGGTGCTCGATAGCCAAATCACCTTTATTCATCAGTTCGTAAGCGCGATACATTTTGAGAAGGCGGCGTATTTCGAGAACCGGCTCGGCATGATCTTCAACGCGTAACTCAATCATCCGGTCTTCCCAAATTTTTCCGGTAGCTTTCGCCTTAACGACAAGAATGGCGGCGGACTGTTTACCGCGAATATCGCCTCCGACGCTTTGCCCGGCTTCCAGTGCGGCAACCATCCGTTCGGCGAGCGGCCCCTGCGCTTCCTTAAAAGCTTTATGCATCGCCGGCCATACTTTGTCATTGAGCATCAGATTCGCCTGAACTGAAAATTGTTCGCCTAACGCGTGACCGGCTGCGGGAATACACTTTTCGCCCGTGTGAGCGGCAACATTTCCTTTGGCATCTACGATAGCCAATTGGCGAACGGCACGCCCTTCGTCGGAATCAATTAACATTTTAAGTACTTCCTGCGCCGTTTTGCCTTGCTTCAGGAGTTCCAGACCGCGCGGCCCGAACGACGGATTGACAAACGATTGTGTAGCGATCGCACCGACACCGGCCTCCGCCCAAGTCACAAGCGATCCGACGGAAAACCAATTGGACTGCACCGCGACGCCCATATCACCGGTTTCGGGATCGCGCGCGACGATCGAATACGTGTGCACGAGACGATTTTCAGGTATGATCTGCGCAACCAACGACGATGTCATAAAATAAATAAAAAATATTTTTCTCATACACACTCCATGTGAAATGGTCTATTTATAAAAAACCTGATAATTGTATAGACATCAGTCAGCCGTTCCCACAAAACCAGAAACCATCAAATTTATCCGTAGTTCGTCACTCAAAAAGGCGGTTTGAGATCAGAACGGTGATGCGATCAAACTAATCGCGTTTATAGAATTACAATACCTCATTGGCTCACCGAATGAGCCTAAATGTATCAGTGCCGGTTTACATGCGCAAGAATAAGGTGCTTTTGTTTGAAAAAAAATAAACCCCGCTACTCTTAGCGGGGAAATTCATATTTCATAAATCGCCATAGTACGTAACGTAAAGCCGAGCACTACCCTATGTCAATCGCAAGTGCATGAATCGGGTTTCATTTCGATAACAAAACTAATAGTATCCGATAACGTATAGGCTCCGAAATATCCGGCTATCTTGCGACCGTCTTCATCGGTGATATTTGACCTGTATGTGATCGGAGCATTGTATCTCCAATACGTAAGCGAATCAAATAAATCATATGCGAACCCTGTAGTTTCGCGCATGCCCCATGCCCGGGTCAGTATCGTATCCATCGCCATGGAGACATACCACGGTATCACATCATATACATCACCTGGAACGCATTCATTTCTTTGCGCGGCTAACCCTGACTTATTTTTTGATTGTAAAAACACAAGATCTTGGTCGTTGGGGTCAAGAGGATAAGGCGTTCTGAAACGATAAATGTATGCGCCTGAAACCTCCGGGCCCGACATCGAAGCCGACGCTGCGCAAAGCGGAGAAACCGGAGTTTGTTTTTTAGGATAAACCGTGATAGTATCGCCGGATAGAGGGATAGTGATCGTGATATTGTCCGGTACGCGTACGGTCGCCTTGTACTCCTTGCCATGCGGGCGCGTCACACGGAGCGAACACACCTCCAGCGCCGATATGTGCAGGGCATTGGCCACATCCCGATAGGTGCCTTTGCCCACATGCTCAAGCTCTACGGTCGCGCCTCCGGCGGTCATATAGACTTTGGCATCGTCGTGGTATGTAAGTACGCCACGGTAGTCTTCCACATAAGCTCTAAGCTGGATCTGCATCGTAAAGTCGAGCAGATTGGCGGCATCGGTCGAATCCGGATAGACAGCCAGTAATCGTCCTACAAATACTTCGATGGGATATTTACGGTCTTCATCCGGTACAGCATGGGCGATGATAAGATCATAGTCTTTATCCAGACGACCGTCATAAGGCTTTTTTTTATCCTCCGAACATCCTGCGCACCCATAAAATACCCAAACGATAAAGAAACCGAAAAAAAATTTCATAACAACTCCGTAAATAAAACCCTATCCGGTTTTTAGGCCGGATAGGGTATAAAGCGTGCGTTCAATAGCTCATTGATACGTGATCATCTTGATAGTCCAGTCCATGTGTTGGAGTGCACCGCCGTTGGCGTTTACAGTCTGAATAAAGATTGCGCCATTGTCCGTACGAGCATTCAATGTGCGCAGATTGATGCTTTTGATGGCTCCTTTTTCGTAACGATCGTCATTGAGACTTCTCCGCTCCTGAACATAATACGCCGAGTTTTCCTGAATTTTTTTGGTATTATCCGTCATATCGTAATAGTCTGTCGCTAATGTGCTGATTGTACCCGCTTGCTGATCCCGATTATATTTACCCGCGATATTATCCTCTATATAGTCGCCTGAGCTCCAGTCTGCTTCTATGGCGACCATACGGACGCTGTCGGTAAGATTATCCACGCGTACCAATGCAATTTCCTGATCTTTAAGCGTTGTATAAGTCAGTTTAGAGTTTACATCCGGATAATATCGTGAAGCTCCTCCGGCATCAGGACGGGTCATACCATTAAAAATATGATTCGTTGTACCGTTGAAGTAACTATTGATGGGATCCGACCCATCGGAAAAATAGACTTCAAATTCCTCGTAACTTTCGTCACTCTTGTATTTGAGATTCACAGCCCTGAATCCGAAATAAACACCGGGAACAATATTTGTTTTGCCAAGCGCCACGTTATTATCGTAGGCATAGTTGACAAAGAAAATAAGATTTTCGGTAGAATTATTGGGGTCAAGCGTGACGGTCGTTTCTGTAAGCGTGCCTTCATTCATATAGTAAGCCGGGATTTCCAATACAGGTAAACCGTCTATTTCTTCTTCAGTTTCCTGTCCGAAATGAAATACATCAGGATCAAGGCTTACATAGTAGGAGCCTTCATCAAATTTTTTGGCGAGACCATCTATTTTTGAGTTATGATAAAGCTCGATTTCAACCGGTTTGCCGTTGGCGGAAACTTTTGAAAGAGATCGATTGGCGGTAATTTCGCTTAACCTGACCGATCCATTCTTAAGCATAGCCAAATTTTCGGCAGTAACCCAGGATGGATCCTGTACAAGGCCCTTTGCCACTTCTTCCAGTCCGGTGCGGGATGCACGATCTGTTTCTATTGATGTTTCAGTATTTTTTTCCGAACAAGAAATCGTAAAAAAAACAAATCCTAACCATACAAATAACTTCTTCATAAACACTCCATAATTACGAGAACAGTTGCATAAACGTCCTTTGCGTTTTATATTGCACTGGGGAAGGACATATTACTTTGTTTCTTTGTACCTGCCTAGGGTTCAAGACGGTAATATCGTTCTTCCCTTTTTTGTTCTCAGGTTAAACATAATCTTCAATTTCAGGCGTAAGACTTTATGTAATGACATATATGCCGTTACAGTTTACGCGTAAGTAATTTTATTAGGTAAAATCAAATGATGAAGAAAACAACCACCCCCCTTTTGGCGAAATCATTATCTCAATGCAGTTCTATATTATTCTTTCACGTCAAGAATAGAATAGAATAGAATAGAATAGAATAGAATAGAATAGAATAGAGACAATAATCCGAAATAAACGCATATTACTATAGAAATTTTTTTTCATCAAGTCAATGATTTTTATCACTCTAAAATTTATCCATTGCATTAAACTTCACCAAAATATAGATAGCTATAATTTTTTATATTTTGTTATATCAAAGCAAAAAAACGCCGTTGATATCGAAAACGTCATACCAAACCATAAATAAATATGTATCAGCGCAGGTTTACATGCTCAAGAAAAAGGCGTGTTTTTATCGCCTGAATTTTATACTATAATTTTTTGCATTTATCTCGCTCTTTACCTACTATTGTTCGCCTAAAAAATTACATCCATAATAATCGGAGTAAACCCTTTATGCGAACGTTACGTTTCTTTATGCATGCATTGTTATGTATAACCGCGCTGTCCTATATCGCCTGCGCTGATAAAGCGCCGACGATCAAAGGCAAAACCATCGAAGCAGAAAACTTGGACACTACGGTTGCGCCGTGTAATGATTTTTATCAGTACGCCAACGGCGGTTGGTTGAAAAACAATCCCATTCCGGCTGCATTCAGCCGCTGGAGCAGCTTCAATGAATTAGCCGATTTTAATACGACGGCACTGCGCGGTTTATTGGAAACCGCAGCCAACGATAAAAACGCTCAGAAAGGTTCCAACCAACAAAAAATCGGCGATTTTTATTATACCGGTATGGATAGCGCCGGCATCGAAGCTGCCGGATTAAAATCTCTGGCATCGGAATTTGCACGCATTGACGGTATCAAAGACACCAAAGACCTAGCCGTCGTGTTATCGTATTATCATCAGTTGGCGATGGATCCGGCGTTTAATGTTTTTGTCGGACAAGACGATAAAAACAGCACCATGATGATCGCAAACGCGTACCAGGGCGGACTCGGTTTACCCGATCGCGATTATTACACCAAAACGGATGAAAAAAGTAAAACCATTCGTTCGGCCTATGAAAAATACATCGCAAAACTTTTAACTTTATCCGGCATGGACGAAAAATCATCCGTCAAAGCCGCGTCGGCGATCATGGGAATCGAAACGCAATTAGCTAAAGCCTCCATGACCCGCGTCGAACAACGTGACCCTAATGCCGTGTACCATAAGATGACGGTTGAGGAATTGGAAAAAACGGCTCCCAATTTCATGTGGAAAACTTATTTTGAGGGCCTCGGTCTTTCCGCAATGAAAGACCTCAACGTCGCCCAACCCAATTTTTTCAAAGAACTCAGTGGCATGATCCAATCGGTATCCATCGCCGATTGGAAATCTTACCTTCGTTTTCACGTACTGAACTATGCCGCACGGTATATGAATTCAGATTTTGTGAATGCCTCGTTTGAATTTCATGGAAAAACGCTGACCGGACAAAAAGAAATGCAACCGCGCTGGAAACGTGTCAGCAACGTCACCGATCAATCGCTCGGCGATGCGCTCGGCCAGGTCTATGTTGAAAAATATTTTCCTCCCGCGTCAAAGAAAAAAGCGCTCACGATGGTTAACAATGTAAAAGAAGCTTTCCGTGATCGCCTGATGAAACTGAACTGGATGAGCGACAGCACACGCCAGAAAGCGCTCGCCAAGTTGAATACCTTTGTTGTGAAAATCGGTTACCCGGACAAATGGAAAGATTATTCGACTCTCGAAATCGACAGGCAATCCTATCTCGGCAACGTCATGCGCGCACAACAATTTGAATTCAAACGATTACTGGCGCAAGTCGGACAACCCGTGGATCGCAATCGCTGGGGCATGACACCGCCGACCGTCAATGCGTACTACAATACGGGTATGAATGAAATCGTTTTTCCCGCCGGCATTTTACAATATCCATTTTTTAATCCCGATGCCGACGATGCATTTAACTATGGTTCGATGGGCGCCGTAATCGGTCATGAGATCACACACGGATTTGATGATCAAGGCAGCCAGTATGACGCCGAAGGCAATCTCAAAAACTGGTGGTCCCAAGAAGACCGTAAACAATTCGAATCCCGTGCTGACCGCGTAGTGAAACAATTTGACGGTTTTCTCGCGATCGACTCCATGCATGTTAACGGTAAACTCACGCTGGGAGAAAATATCGCCGATCTCGGCGGGCTGTCCATCGCTTACGATGCCATGATCAAAGCTCAAAACGGAAAAACACCGGCTAAAATCGGCGGGTTCACTGCGGAACAACGGTTCTTCCTCGCTTGGGCACAGATATGGCGAACCAACACACGCGACGAACGCCTGCGTCTGATGATCAACACCGACCCCCATTCGCCCGGAAAATTCCGCGTCAACGGTCCACTCGAAAACATGCCGGAATTCTACAAAGCCTTCGGATGCAAAGAAGGCGACGGTATGGTAAAAACCGACAGCAGCCGCGCACAAATTTGGTAAATAAAAAATATAACAAGAGGTGAGTAATATTATTCACCTCTTGTTATCTATATAGATTTTTATTAGTATCCGTTACCGTCTATTATTTTTTTATAAACGAAAGGTCTTGAATTCTGATGGAACAACACCACGATACTATCGTGGGGGAGATTTGGAAACAATTGAGGGAAAATCCGACGTATTTTATCAGTAACATGGGTCGGGTAAAAAGTTTTAACTATGATAAAGTCAATGGCCGTATTCTGAAACCGCGTATCTCCGGTAAAGGCCATTATGTAGTCAGCTTCCGCAAGTACAACATCAAACAGAGCGTTTACATTCATCATCTCGTCGCGCGCTATTTTTTGCCGCCACCATCACCCGATCAGAAATTAGTTTTTCACATCAACGGCGATCATACCAATAATCAAGCGACCAACTTGATGTGGGGCACGCACAAAGATCATCTATTACGCTCTTCACAAAAAAATCCGCGCGTGCATTATTATTTCTTTGCAAATCGGGCATCGCGCTACGATACTAGCAAAATAACAGCCGCCGACGCCGAAGATATTCGCAAAATGCTTAAAAACGGCGTAACCGGACGTCGTATTGCCAAAATGTACGGTATCAGCGAGATGCAGGTAACGCGCATTCGTCGTTTTGAAAATTGGAATCCCGATAAAAAGAATGTTCAACCTTTGGCATCGTAAGACAATATCTTACATTCGTTAAAAAGCGCGGTCGCATCCGCGCTTTTTTTTTGCGTTGAAAATATGATCCCGTTTAGAGATACTCATTCACAACTTATTTGAAAACTAATACGCGAGCGATAAAATCCATGATCGATATTCCTTTCGAAAAACACATTCTGGACAACGGATTGACTGTAATTTTACATGAAGATCACAAAGCACCCGTTGTCGCGGTGAATGTGTGGTATCATGTCGGATCTAAAAACGAAAAACCGGGTAAAACGGGTTTTGCGCATCTTTTTGAACATCTGATGTTCAACGGCAGCGAGCACATGGATGTGGATTATTTTCAGGTCATGGAAAATATCGGTGCCACGAATCTGAATGGTACCACCAACGAAGATCGCACCAATTACTTCCAAAACGTACCGGTATCCGCATTGGATATAGCATTATGGATGGAGTCTGATCGTATGGGCCACATGGTCGGCGCGATCACGCAAGCCAAGCTTGACGAACAGCGCGGTGTGGTACAAAATGAAAAACGTCAGGGCGAAAATGAACCGTATGCCGTCGAAGAAGAATTGATCGTGCAAGCCACATGGCCGGTCGGTCATCCTTATTCATGGACCGTCATAGGTTCTATGGAAGATCTGGATCATGCTTCGCTGGAGGATGTCCATGCTTGGTTTCGTAATTATTACGGCGCAGCCAATGCGGTGCTTGTCATCGCCGGCGCCATAGATCCCAAAGATGCTTTGGTACGCGCTAAAAAGTATTTTGGTGAAATACCCTCCGGGCCCCCCGTTTCACGATACAAATCATGGATCGCCCGTCGCAGCGGACACCAACGCGCTGAAACCCATGATCGTGTGCCGCTCGCCAAAATCACCAAAGTATGGAATATTCCGGAATGGGGCACGACCGAAGCTCATCATTTGGATCTGATCAGCGATATCCTCGGCAGCGGAAAAAATTCACGTTTGTATAAACGTTTGGTATATGATGAAATGCTAGCCACCGATGTCAATGCGTACGTGGATTTGCGTGAAATCGCAGGTCAATTTACCATCACGGCCAAAGCACGCCCCGGAATAGACATCACTCAATTGGAAAAGGCCATAGATGAAGAATTAGTCAAACTATGCACGGAGGGTCCTTCCGAAAAAGAACTCACACGTGTACGCACACAATTTTTTGCAGGATTTGTGCGCGGTATCGAACGTATCGGCGGATTTGGCGGCAAATCGGATATATTGGCGCGTGGGGAAATTTTTAGCGGTAACCCTCAAGCCTACAAAAAAAACATGCGCGATGTCGAATCCGTTACAACGGAAATGCTTCGTGATACGGCCCGGCATTGGCTAAG
Source organism: bacterium (assembly GCA_013360215.1). Lineage (NCBI taxonomy): Bacteria > bacterium. Next base: position 43,335 of record JABWCP010000019.1, read on the forward strand.
CGACGGTGATTATACTTTGACAACCAAACCGTTCCCGGAATTCCGAATAACCGACGCCGCGGCAGATCGCAATCGGTTGCCGGAAGCCGGTGTTCCGCCTGAAGTTCGTTTTCCGAAAATGGAACGTCATACTTTGGCCAATGGTCTTAAAATCATTTTAGTACCACGGCATTCCGTTCCCGTTATCAATATGAGCCTCGTGCTTGATGCGGGATATGCGTCGGACGCTTTATCCATTCCCGGAACCGCAAGCCTTGCTATGGCCATGCTTGATGAAGGTACAGCCGGCCGCTCCTCTCTCGAAATCAGCGAATCATTAGCCATGTTGGGCAGCACACTGACGACCGGTTCATCACTGGATGTCTCCACCGTCAATCTTTCTACTTTGAAAAATAATCTCTCGCCGTCGTTAGACATTTTTGCCGATGTGATTTGCCATCCTATGTTTCCTGAACAAGACTTCCTTCGTCTCCGTGAACAGCAGCGCGCCGGTATTCGTCAGGAAAAATCTTCACCCGTGCCGATGGCTTTGCGCGTATTACCGCAATTGCTCTACGGACCATCGCACGCGTACGGCATACCTTTTACAGGCTCCGGTACGGAGTCGGCACTTGATCGCATCACGCGTGACGATTTAAAACGGTTTCATCAAACATGGTTTCATCCCAATCACGCCACGTTGATCGTGGTCGGCGATACCACAGCGGATGTAATAATACCATTGATTGAAAATAAATTGAAGGCATGGCAAAGCGGCACAACACCGCAAAAAAATGTAGTGTCGGTAAAGATACCCGATGCGCCTGTGGTATATCTGATGGACCGGCCGGGTTCACAACAGTCCACGATTTTTGCAGCACACATCGCGCCGCCGACTAATAATCCGGATGAAATCGCCATTCAAACGATGAATAATATTCTCGGCGGTGATTTTACTTCGCGTATCAATATGAATCTACGTGAGGACAAACATTGGGCTTATGGCGCTTTCAGTTTTCTGTGGGACGCACGCGGGCAACGTCCGTTTATCGCCTATGCACCGGTACAAAGTGATAAAACCAAAGAATCCGTCGCAGAAATACGAAAAGAAATATCCGATTTTATTACGATAAAGCCGCTGTCTGAAGAAGAGTTTATGAGAACACAATCCAATCAAGTACTGCAACTGCCGGGTACTTGGGAAACGAATAACGCGGTATTAGGTTCGCTTCAGCAGTTAGTCCAGTACGGATTTAACGATGATTATTTTGATCATTACGCACAATCGATCCGAAATCTTTCATCCGCGGATGCCCGAAAGGCGGCGCAATCGTTATTGAAACCGGATCATCTTATTTGGGTGATCGTCGGTGATCGCAAACAAATCGAAAATGAAATTCGTTCCCTCAATATGGGTGTTATCCGATATATAGACAGCGACGGAAATGTATTAGAATAACACAAGCGGCTTTCTGTTTCATCCGACCGTTTGCATCATGCGTACGACAAACGGTTTGATACCGGCGAAGAAAAATTCGACGGCGATAACCATGATGATAAGGCCCATCAGGCGCATGAGGATTTTATTTCCGGTTTCACCGAGAATATTTACGAAACGACTTGCGCCTAAAAGCCCGATCAAAGTGATCAGGCAGATGAGCAATATTACGCCGAGCAAAACAGCTTTCATTTCAAACGTCTTGGCATCTTCCATTAAAACGATGGACGTCGTGATCGCTCCGGGGCCGCAGATCATGGGGATTCCAAGCGGTGTGATCGATATATCTTCCACGTACGATTTGACCGATTCTTCGTCGATTTCGACACGGCTCAGGCGCGCCTGAAGCATCTCATATCCCATCATAAAAAATATCACGCCGCCGACCACGCGAAAACTATCCACGGAAATTCCAAAAAATTTGAAAAGCAATTGCCCTGACAAAGCGAAGCCGACCATACTGATAAACGCCACCAGCACGGCCTTGCGAGCCGTGCTGTTCCGATGCGCGGCATCAAGATCCGCCGTCATCGTCAGAAAAACCGGCATCACACCCAGCGGATTGATCACTGAAAAAAAAGATGTAAAACATAAAAGACCGAAAGCGATGAGTTCGTACATGCGGCAATAGCCTTTACGTTAATTTATTACAAGATGTTATTGCAAGCGTTCATCCAAAAACATCCAATAGATGTTTTTATCTACATAAAAACGATCTTCTTCGATCTTAAAATCTCTCGGATCCAGGTTTTCCAATTTCATCATCTGCCATTCCGTCGTCGGCGTGACCCATTCATACCGATCTTTAGTTGTCGTTACACGAATAGGCATACGAAAACTTTTAACATCCGCCGTCCAGCGGTATCGCATCGTCGTAGTCGAACCTTTTTTGAATAGCGCGACATCGAGTTTGGGCAACGCCTTGTGTTTGAGATATTGATCAAAAAAATAACCGTAATCCGTTCCGGTTTTCAGGCGAACGTAATTGAAGATAGAATCGGCATCTATCGTTTTGTAACGGTACGTATCCTGAATACCGCGTAATATTTCAAACCAAAGTTTATCATTATTGATTACGCTGCGCAGCGTGTTGAGCATCAGTCCGCCTTTGGGATACATATCGCCGGAGCCTTCTTTATTCACGCCCCGCGGACCGATGATCGGACGGTCATTTTTGACGAGCGTTTTATTGGCATTGATATAGCGCAGAGACGTCGGATAATCGTACACACCTTCGAGATAAATCGTTTCGGCGTAATTTCCGAAACTTTCGTGAATCCACATATCGGCTAGATCATTGGAACCTACGGCGTTGCCCCACCATTCGTGCGCCGTTTCATGAATGATGATAAAGTCAAACAACAATCCTTCCGCCGCTTGCCCTGTGCCTTTGTAACCGTTGACGTAATTATTACCATACGCTACGGCGCTTTGATGCTCCATACCCAAATGCGGTGACTCGACTAATTTATATCCATCACGATAAAACGCATATTTGCCGAACGATTTTTCAAACGCGTCCATCATACCTTTGACTTGAGCAAACTGTACTTTGGCTTTTTCGAGATTGTACGGCATGACATAATAATCGCATGTCAGCTTCTGACCGTCGTAGGATGTATAGGTTTCTCCAAAATACGCAAATTTGCCCACATTGAATGTGACGTTATAATTATTAATGGGGTACGTAACGGCATAATCAAAACGCGTCCAACCGGAACCCATATCTTTTTGTTTTCGCAAGCGACCATTAGAAACATTGGTAAGGCCTTTGGGTACGGTAATGCTGATGAGCATACTGTCGGGTTCGTCCGACTGGTGATCCTTATTGGGCCACCAACTGCTGGCGCCGAAGCCCTGGCATGCGACAGCAATCCACGGATTTCCCGATTTGTCACGCGACCAGATAAATCCACCATCCCAGGGCGGGTTTTTAGCAACAATGGGTGTGCCCGAATAAAACACGGTAAAGCTTTGTCGAGAGTTTTTGCGAATCGTCTCAGGAAATTCTACGAATACGGCATTGAACTCACGAGAAAACTTAAGTTTTTTTCCTTTCCATTCGATCCGATCAATCGTGTAATGATCGAACAAATCAATTTGTAATCGGGTAAAATCCTGCATTGCGACCAACGTGATCATATTGCTTCCGCTGATACGGCGTGTAACGGTATCTATTTTTACATCCAGAGCATAATGCGTCACATCAAAACATGTTCGCAGCGGCGTCAGCATACCACGCAACGAATCCGCACGGGTTACGGTTTCATCGTTATCCAAAACTTGCGCGTACAATGAACAACTTATCGTAAGAAAAATAGTTATTAAACTTCGCATAACGTTTTTCCTTTGGTATGTGATGATTAAAAAAAAATCATATTTTTTGCAGTTTCCAATGTCCTTTTCTAAACATAATCACGCTTACGACAGTCGCAACCGATTCCGCAATCGGTATAGCGGCAAACACACCCTGCGCACCGAATCCGTAGATAACCGCTAAAACATACGCCAAAGGAATTTGGAACATCCAATAACAACCGAGATTGATCCACGTGGGTGTGCGTGTATCGCCGGCACCGTTAAATGCCTGCACCATCACCATACCGCAGGCATACACGACGTAACCGTAGCTAATGATGCGTAAACAATCCACGGCGTAATAAACGACCTGCGGATCATCGGTAAACCAAGCGATGATCATCTCTGCAAATGAAATAAAAAGGATTGCCACAACACCGAGAAAGAACATATTCGCGCGCGCCGTGAACCACACCGCACGTTCGGCACGATCGGGCTTTTGAGCGCCGAGATTTTGACCGACCAGCGTCGCGGCGGCGTTACTCATACCCCAGGACGGCATGATGGCAAAAATAATCACGCGTATGGCGATAGTGTAACCGGCCAAAGCCGCGCTGCCTGACATTGCTACGATACGTACGAGCCCAAGCCAGCTTGCTGTCGTAATAAAAAATTGGAAAATACCTCCCACCGATACTTTGATCAGGTTCCACAAAACTTCGGGATCCAATCGCATCACGGCCGGCGAAAAAACAAGTCGCCGTTTTCCATAAATCAGAATGTATAACTGAAACAACACACCCACGCCGCGACCGATATTGGTTGCTATGGCCGCGCCGGTAACACCCATGGCCGGCACGGGACCAAAACCAAAAATAAAAATCGGATCGAGGATCATATTGAGCAAATTGGCAACCCACAAAGCATGCATGGCTGTGACAGCATCACCCGCGCCGCGAAAAATAGCGTTATTCAGAAAAAGCAAAACAATGGTGAGATTGCCGCCGATCATCCATACGGCATAACCGGTTCCGTTTTCGATGATACCGGCCGAAGCGCCCATTTGCTCCAAAAGCCAAGGCGTCATCGTCAGTCCGATCACGCTGACCGGTAAGGAAACGGCCACGCCGATCAGTACGGCCTGAAAACCCGCTATGGAAGCCGCTTCGGGGTTGTGTTCCCCGATACGCCGAGCAACCATGGCCGTCGTCGCCATGCTCAGGCCGATCGCCACGGCAAAAATAATTGTCAGCATGGATTCGGTTAACCCGACGGATGCTACCGCATCCGGGCCAAGCCGACTGACAAAATACACGTCCACAATACCGAACAGCGATTCCATAAACATTTCCAAAACCATCGGTATGGATAAAAGTGTAATCGCTTTTCCGAGACTGCCTTCCGTATAATCGTGTTCGGTGCCACGAATGCCGTCGAGAATATGACTGAAAAACGTTTTAATCGAAAATTTTTCGGGTGTCGTAGTGGACATAGTGTGCGTCAATAATAATTAATGAAATAGGTTTCTGAGTCCGGATAAATAAAAGACAGGCCTCGCGTTGTACGAACCGATCAAAATGATGTTCCACAGAATGACGTGAATTTATTGATCTGTAGATAAAATAAAAAAGGCTGCATCATAAGCTACGACATATCGCTGTGTATTTTTCGGCATGATGTACAAACCGCTGCGATCGTATTCGTAAACTTTTGATACAGCCCGGTAAGGGAAATGAAAAGTCTATCGCTTCCGTGAGTTTTTTTTCACGGGTTTACGGTTTGTTTTCTTTGTCGCTTTTTTGACTGTTTTTTTAACGGCCTTTTTTACCTTTTTTGTAGCGGCCGCTTTTTTGGGAGCGACTTTGGCGCTTTTTTTGGTTTTGGTCTTCGCTTTCGCTTTTTTAATTACCGTTTTTTTCTTGGCTGCTTTTTTGGTTTTAGTTGCCGTTTTTTTACGCGACGAAGCGGCCGTTTTGCCGCCTATCAGATTGAGTGCGCTACCGGCTTTGAACCAACCGATCTGTTGCGCGTTATACGAATGGTTGAGTTCGATCGTCTCCACGGAACCGTCGCTATGTTTAATGTCCATCGTCAGCGGCACACCCGGTGTAAACGCCGTCAAACCACGGATCGCCAAGCGATCGTCTTCACGAATTTTATCATAGTCCGCCGGGTTTTTAAATGTCAACGCCAGCATACCTTGTTTTTTGAGATTCGTTTCGTGGATGCGTGCAAACGATTTGACGATGATGGCGCGACCGCCCAAGAAACGCGGTTCCATCGCCGCATGTTCGCGGCTTGATCCTTCACCGTAATTTTCGTCGCCGATAGTTATCCAGCTAATGCTCTGGGATTTATAATACCGCGCGTTATCGGAATAACCTTTGGTTTCGCCGGTAATCACATTTTTACCTTTGCCGGCTTCACCGGTAAATGCATTAACGGCACCGATAAACATGTTGTTGGAAATATTATCCAAGTGCCCGCGGAATTTGAGCCACGGCCCAGCGGGCGAAATATGATCCGTCGTACATTTGCCTTTGGCTTTGAGAAGTACCACGGCATTTTCGATATCGCGACCATCCCATGCCGTAAAAGGACTCAACGCCTGCAAACGTGAGCTCGCGGGATCAATGATCACCTGCACTTTGGAACCGTCTTTTGCCGGTGTGACATAACCACTCTCTCCGGGCGTAAATCCGTTGCGCGGCAATTCATCACCGTCGGGCGGCAATAAGCGAATTTGCTGACCCTCCGCATTGGTGATCGTGTCTGTCATCGGATTAAAGCTCAGGCGTCCTGCGATGGCCAGTGCCGTTACTATTTCCGGGCTGGCAACAAATGCATGGGTACCGGAATTACCGTCATTGCGGGCTTTGAAATTACGATTGTACGATGTGACGATAGTATTCGGATCGCCCTCACTGACACCATGGCGTTTCCACTGGCCGATGCACGGACCGCAGGCATTGGCTAAAACTTTACCGCCGATTTTAGCGAAATCTTCCAATTGACCGTCGCGTTCGATCGTCGCACGAATCTGCTCGGAACCCGGTGTGATCACAAATTCGGCTTTGGCTTTAAGACCGTGTTGCGAAGCGATGCGCGCTAAACTGGCCGAACGTTCGATATCTTCGTACGATGAATTGGTACACGAACCGATCAATGCCACACGGATTTCATCCGGGTAATTATTATCGGCAACGGCTTGTTTCAATTCAGAAATTTTCCATGCTTTGTCCGGTGTAAAAGGCCCGTTAACATGCGGCTCCAATTCGCTCAGATTGATTTCGATGACTTCATCGTAATACGCTTCCGAACCTTCGTCGGCGGTAAGTAACGCGGCGTACTGATCCGCCAGTTTGGCGACGGCTGCGCGCTCCGTCGAACGAAGATACGCCGCCATACGCGTGTCATAGGGAAAAATAGAAGTGGTCGCGCCGATTTCCGCACCCATATTACAAATCGTTCCTTTACCGGTACATGAAATGGATGCCGTGCCGGGACCAAAATATTCGACGATTTTCCCGGTGCCGCCTTTGACAGTCAGAATACCGGCTAATTTGAGAATCACGTCTTTGGGTGAAGTCCATCCGCTGAGCGAACCCGTGAGTTTGACACCGGTAATGCCGGGCCATTTGAGTTCCCACGGCAATCCCGCCATGACATCCACGGCATCCGCACCGCCGACACCGATAGCGATCATGCCAAGGCCGCCGGCATTGGGTGTGTGCGAATCCGTGCCGATCATCATACCGCCGGGAAACGCATAATTTTCAAGCACGACTTGATGGATAATACCTGCGCCGGGTTTCCAAAAGCCGATACCGTATTTATTGGAGACGCTGGCCAAAAAATCATACACTTCTTTGTTATCACTATTGGCTTTTTTCAAATCGTCCGCCGCACCGACTTCGGCTTGTATCAGGTGGTCGCAGTGCACCGTGGAAGGCACGGCCACTTTGGCTTTGCCGGAAGACATAAACTGAAGCAACGCCATTTGTGCGGTCGCATCCTGCATGGCTACACGATCGGGTGCAAGATCTACGTAATCTTTGAACCGTGCGGGCGCGGCTTTGGGGTTTTCCGCAAAATGGGAAACGAGAATTTTTTCCGTCAGCGTGAGCGGACGTCCGAAAAGTTTGCGTGCGCGGTCTTGTTTGGCCTTCATGCCGGCATATACGCGCTTTATCATATCGAGATCAAACATGGCAGTAAAACTCCTTGATCATAATTCTATGTACATAAAAGTAGAAAGATTGCTCTGAATTGGCTGATGCATTATTAGTCGGTGAGTTATTCATGCGAGCGCAAAATACATAACTTAGAAAGTTTACGCAAGGGAATATCTCGAATTTTGCTCCCGATGAAGATTTTTTTATCGTCAACAGACTTTATGTAACGGCTTGGAAATCATCTCGCATTACGCAGGTAGATGGCAACTTGATGCCATATCTTCATAATTCTTATTCCGCCTTGCAACGCATATTTCAAATTGCGATATTAAAAAAAGTAAAGGATATCATGAATATACTAGTTCTCAACAGCGGCAGTTCTTCCGTAAAATTTCAGGTCATCAATACGGACCTCACGCAGATCCGCGACAATGCGGATACACGCCTTGCCTCGGGTATCATCGAACGTATCGGCAGCGAATCCATCATTTCGTTTAAAGCCGAAGGCCAACCTACGCTCAAACAAACCGCACCGATGCGCGATCATAAGATGGCCGTCGATAAAATCGTCAAATGGATTATTGGGAAAGATACAAAAATAAACGGCATCAACGGCTTATCCGATATCCACGCCGTAGGTCATCGCGTGGTGCATGGCGGTGAAAAATTTACCCGCTCGATTTTGCTCAACGAACAAATCATCCAAGAGATCGAAGATTGTATTGAACTGGCGCCCCTGCACAATCCGGCTAACCTCAAAGGCATTTATGCGGTTACCGAAATTTTCGGCGCAGGCATCCCGCAAGTGGCAGTATTTGATACGGCATTTCACCACACGATCCCCGAAGAAGCTTATCTCTATGCTATTCCGTATCAGTTTTACCGCCGCTACAAAGTGCGCCGGTATGGCTTTCACGGTACGTCCCACCGTTATGTCGCGTATCGTTACAGGACATTGACGGGGCAAGCCAAAGAGCAGGTCCACATCATGACACTGCATTTGGGTAACGGCGCCTCCATTTGCGCCATCCGTGGCGGAAAATCCGTGGACACATCCATGGGTCTGACACCACTGGAAGGACTTGTTATGGGAACGCGTTCAGGTGATATTGATCCGGCTGTATTGGAGTTCCTCTCCCATAAAGAAGGATATTCGCTGCAGGAAATCGAATCCGTACTCAATAAACAATCCGGTTTGCTCGGGATCTCAGGTCTTACCAACGATATGCGTGACATCATCGCGGAAGCGAAAGAAAATGATGATCGCCGCGCTAAACTTGCCATCGAAATATATTGTTATCGCATTCGCAAATATATCGGAGCATACTGTGCGGCCGTCGGAAAACCCGAAGCTTTAGTATTTGCCGGCGGCATCGGTGAAAATTCGGCGTATATTCGCGAAAGTATTTGTAAAGGCATGGAGTTTTTTGGATTAACGCTCGATCCCCATCTTAATGCCGCAACCGTCGGCGGTAAAGAAGGTGTCATCTCTTCGCCGGATGCACACCTCAAAACATGGGTCATCCCCACCAACGAGGAACTGCTCATCGCGCGAGATACGGTGCGTTGCGTAGAAAAGGCACCGCTGCCGTGATAGTTGAGTGACTTTCGCAACGAAATAACGCGAAAAACAGACACTGCGTTTGTATTCATTGTTTTTTTTAAATTGAATAGCAAGCGTAAGACCCCTGGCTCAAATAACCTGACACCTCATTCCGCAAAGACTGGGCTTGATTTTAGGGTAATAAATAAGGAAATTCGCCCGTATCCAATATGAATTATATCTTACGGGAAGCATGGGATGTATTAAAAAATCCCGGCATTATTCCCAAACTGCCCAACATGATGCGGGCATCCGCATCGTACGCCCTTAATAAATTGACACGAAAAAATATCGTGTGGGGTTACCCCTTTGTCATGATGGTGGAGCCTACCAATATCTGCAACCTCCGTTGCCCGCTATGCATCACGGGGAGCAAACTGATGACCCGCGACGACGGCATGATGACACTGGAACGATTTAAACAATTGATGGACGAAATGGGCCCCTATCTGATGCATCTCACACTTTGGAGCCAAGGCGAACCTTTCGTCAATCGTGATTTTGTAAAAATGATTCGTTATGCGCATGACAAACATATCAAAACGGTTACCAGCACCAACGGTCATTTCCTTAGTGAAAACGCCGAAGCGATCGTCGAATCCGGTCTGGACACGCTGATCATCGCCGTGGACGGCGCATCACAGGATACGTACGAAAAATACCGCGTGAACGGAAAATTTGAAAAAGTATTCAACGGCATGAAAGCCATTGCTGCAGCGAAGGCCAAATTAAAACGAAAAACTCCGGCGATCGAACTTCAATTCATCGTCATGAAACATAACGAACATGAACTGGATGCCATTCGTCGTATGGCGCACGAATGCAATGTACAGGTATTATCGCTCAAAACGGCGCAAGTCTATACTGCGGAACAAGCTCAAGAATTTTTACCGAACAATGAAAAATACCGGCGTTATGAAATCAGTAACGACGGAACGTTCGCCGCAAAAATCGGGTCCATCAATTTTTGCCGATGGGTATTGATGTGCCCTGTGATCAATTGGGACGGCACCGTATCGCCATGCTGTTTTGATAAAAATGCGGATTACCCGTTGGGCAATGTATTTGATCCCGGCGGAATGAAAACCATCTGGAAAAATAAAGCGTACCATGATTTTCGTCGCCGCATTTTTACACAGCGTAGCGCTATACCGATTTGCAGCAACTGTTCCGAAGGACTCGAAGTCGAAGTTTACGAAAAAGAATTGATCCCGTCACGACCGGCCTCTGCGGTTGCACTGGATCACGTCGCTTAACCATAAAAGGCCGCCATGAGCAAGAAAAAGGAAAAAAAGAAATCCGAAAAAAAGCAGGGCAAGAAGAAACCGGCCAAACCGGTTCCCGTAAAAAAATCAACCGGCAAAAAAGCCAGTTCTAAACCTGCATCCAAAAAAGCAAAACCGACCAAAAAAAGCGTCGCGGCCAAATCCCCTTCCAAAAATACAACCCCCACTGTTGATAAAAAACAGACGTCCGCTAAGTCAACCAAAAAACAACCGTCCCGCCCCCCAATCCCGCGTACACCGGCAGATAACGTGCGGCGACCTTTTAACATAATTGAGAGTTATATGGGTGAATATCGTTTTAACGACATGTTTGCAGTGCTTTTTGTTTGTACCGGTAATATGTGCCGCAGTCCTTTAGCCGAAGGTATCTTTAAGCGCAAATTGGCCATTGAGTGCCCCGAATCCATCAAACACAAAATCTGGGTAGAATCGTGCGGCATTTACGCGTACGACGGGAATAAGCCTTCGGAAAACGCCATCAAAGTCGGCCATCAAAACGGCGTTGATATTTCCGCAATTCGATCCAAACCGATCAACCGTGTGCTCGTCGAGCAATCCGATCTTATTTTTGCGTTGTCCATTGATCATTTAAACTATATTCAGGAAAATTTTCCGACCGCGCGCCATAAAACATATTTGATGAAAGTATTCGGCAAAGATCGCGGCGTCACGATTTCCGATTCGATCCCCGATCCGATGGGTTTCAGTATGGACTTTTACCTGAAGACCTATAATGAAATCCATGTTACCATAGATGAGATTTTTCAAAAAGTCGTCGCTATGGCCGAACAAAAGCTGAACCCCAAATCATCCGAAAGCATGTAATGCGTTTTGCCATCGTTTTTTTGTTCTTTTATATAAGCGGTATCGCTCATGTCACGGCCGGCGACCCCCTGCGAACGTTGCCCAATAAAGCGTTCCCCGTAGGGGAAAAACTCAAATTTTCCATCGGCTGGGAATTTATCAGCGCGGGCACCGCGACATTGGAGGTGGAGCAGCTCACCGCACACCGCGATCGCCCGTGTTACCTTATTTCCGCGACGACCGTATCCAACGCTTTTTTTTCTACCCTGTATCCGGTCAAAGATCGTTTGGAGTCGTACATTGATCAGGACGGATTGTATCCCCTGAAATATGTGAAAAATACTTCCGAAGGCGGCTATAAACGTAATTTTACTACCGAGTTTTATCACGAACAACGCAAAGCCACGATAGATGACCGCGACTCGGGATACAAAGAAATTGCAATTCCTGAAATGGTACAGGATATCATTTCTGCATTCTATTATTTGCGCAATCAACCGTTGGAAATCGGAAAAACGCTGTCGCTTGCGACGTACGACAACGGCAAAATAAATCAGGCCACGGTGAAGGTGGTTCGTAAAGAAACCATTTCCGTAGATGCCGGTGAATTTCATTGTATTCTTGTACAAACGCCGATCGGGCCTTTTAATAATAAATCCGATCTGAATATTTGGCTTACCGACGATGATCGCAAAATACCGGTTTTGATGAAATCCAAAATTGCCATCGGATCGGTACGGGCTGAACTCGTCGAAATGAGCGGTACTTTTTAAGTTCACCTCAAACCTGTCATTGGTACGCTAACGGGAGAAAACCATGCAGCATTACGTTCACGGATGGTATTCCGAACGCCTCGGCAAACAAATGAACTTTCAGCATTTTGGCCACGGCGGCGCGCCGGTCGTGGTATTTCCCACCACACTCGGCAATCTGTACGAATTTTCCGATCGTCGTATGATCGATCCGCTCGCCGAAAAAATCGAAAACGGACTGATCCAAATTTTATGCGTGGATTCGATCAATAACGAAAGTTGGTACAACGATCAGATTCATCCGCATGAAAAAGTTCGCCGCCATGTTTTATACGAAGATTATCTGATCCATGAATTTTTACCCTATTTGCGTAATAAAACCGGGACGGATTATCTGATTCTTTTAGGTTGTAGTTTCGGCGGTTATCATGCGGTCAATTTTGCAATGCGTCACCCGGAAATGGTCAACCGAGCTATCGGCTTGAGCGGTTCGTACACGATTCAAGGCTTTCTGGGCGGCTACTACGACGACTTGTGTTATTACAACAATCCCGCACATTATGTGCAACATCTCTCCGACCCATATTATATTGACCGTTATAATACACACACGGAAATCACGCTTGTAACCAGTGATCTGGACCCTTGCCGGGAGCGCAACGAATATTTTCATCAGATTCTCTCGGAAAAAGGAATTCGTCACAATTATTTCTTTTGGGACGGAGGCATCGGCCACGATTGGCCTTACTGGCAACGCATGATCGGGCATTACGTTTAAATCGCTTTAGACCACATTCTACATTATTATGATCGGCATACGTTTACTACTTTTTATATCCGTTCTTTTCTTTTTTTATTTTCTTGCGCGCCAATCCGATACGACCGAAACCATGCGTTGCGACGCGTCGTTTTACGGTCACGGCCGGATACCGGTCAAATTGCGCAGGCCGGTAAACGATTCGATCCCTGCAACCCCGATTCGCGTAGCACAGTTTTTCAGGTGGACGCTATCGCAAGATTCATTGATCCAACATATGGACGTCTTACCTGAATCGGAGCCCGTTACAGGATTTGAAGACCGTACCGTCTGCATTGAAGGTTACGCCGTAGCTATACGCTACGATCATAAAGACGGTCTGTATCAAAAAGACAATGCGCTGTATTTGGAAATGACCGATTCACCGCGTTGGGATGCACCGCATCTGATCGTACGGATACCGCCGGGCGAGGCTTATTGCGATGCGCGTACAACATTGTGGAACATCGCACATTGGGATGCTTCCGCGGCCAAAGAAAAAATTTCGGCTGGAATGCGTTTGATGCGCAGACCCACACGCGTACGTGTGACCGGTTTTTTGTATATCAATCCGGAAACCAAAAAAAAATACGACCGGCACGGCATCAGTTATCAAACCAAAGGTATTCCTGACGGCATACAACGAAAAAGAACACCGCCTCAAACGCAAGGCGTTTGGGAAATTCAGCCGGCTTTTCGGGTCGCGTTGATAAACTAACTATACGCATGAAAACACCACTCAAAATTGCTTTGGCTTCAAGTGAAGTCGCTCCGTTCGCCAAAACCGGCGGCCTGGCCGACGTATCGGGTGCCTTGCCCAAATACCTGACGCGTTTGGGATGCGACGTCAAAGTGTTTATGCCCAAATATGTTTCCGTGGACGACAGCAAGTGGGATTTACATTACTGTGCCGATATCGGCGAAATCCTCATTCGTATGGGACGCGTTACACGGAGTGCCCATGTACTCAAGTCCGCTATTCCCGGCTCCGAAGCCGAGATCTATTTTATCGAATGCCCGCACTATTATCATCGCCGCCATATTTATACGATGGATCGCGACGAAGATGAGCGGTTTATTCTTTTTTGTAAAGCCGTCATCGAAGTGATGCAGCGCATCCAATGGGCGCCGGATGTCGTGCACTGCAATGATTGGCAGACGGGGTTAATTCCGATCTACCTCAAAGATAATTACAATTGGGATCGGATGTTTGATCGTACCGCGTGTTTGTACTCCATACACAATATCGCTTATCAGGGGCGCTTCTCCAAAGATACGCTGTATCGCGCCGAAATGCGACCCGATCAGTTTTATCCCGGCGGGCCGATGGAGTTTCATGACACGTTTAGTTTTATGAAAACCGGTATTCTTTCATCCGAAGTCGTTACGACCGTCAGCCATACGTATGCCAAAGAAATTCTGATCTACGAATACGGTAACGGCATGAACGATGTGCTGTGGCCGCGGCAAAATGATCTTTTCGGCGTATTAAACGGCATTGACTACGATGAATGGGACCCGGAAAAAGACAAATACATCCCCCATCCTTTTTCACAGTCCGATCTTTCCGGTAAAGAAAAAAATAAAAAATTTCTTTTGGAGCAAGCACATCTGACGTACGACCCGGTCAAACCGGTGATCGGAATTGTGTCGCGTTTAGTCGGACAAAAGGGATTTGATCTGATCGAAAAAGCATTGCCGGAACTGATGCTGCTTGATGCACAGTGGGTCATACTCGGCAGCGGCGAAGACCGTTATGAAGATATGTTCGAAAATCTGCATCACGCTTTACCTTATAAAGTGTGGACCTATATCGGCTATAGTAACGAACTCGCGCATCGTATCGAAGCCGGGGCGGATATTTTTCTGATGCCTTCGCACTTTGAACCTTGCGGGCTCAACCAAATGTACAGTCAGCGGTACGGTACGATACCGGTAGTACGAAAAACCGGCGGACTTGCCGATACGGTTTGGGATTGGCATGCACTGCATTCCGCCGGGCGCGACATCGGTAACGGTTTTACTTTTACGGATGCGTCACCATATGCTTTATTTACGACCTTACTGCGTGCACTCGAAACCTACAAAGACAAAACCGTGTGGCGAAAAATCCAGCAGAACGCCATGGCAATGGACCATTCGTGGGACGCTTCGGCCCAAAGATATATCGAACTCTATAAAGCGGCGATTCAAAAACGACGCGCCGGATAGAATAACAAATAAAACCTGGTTAATTAATCTAAAATCAATTTGCACTGTAGACTTATTTACAATTTCTATCTCGGCAAAGTAATAATGTCCTAATATAGCAAAGTAGAAATGTCGTGTTAGAAAGCCGTATTATTGTCTCCTAGTGAAGGAGGCAAGTATGGCAGAGAAGGACATTTT
>JABWCP010000020.1 GCA_013360215.1 bacterium
CTGTCATCGGCCGTCGGCGCAATAATTTCCATAAAATCGCGTTTACGAAGGCGCGACATCGTGGCAAACTTTACACTGATATCGCGGATTTTATTTCGATTTTTTGTCCAGAAATACTGCACCCGAATGTGATCATCCGGATAGATGAATTCTCCGGGATGCTCACTGTAATAACGCTCTATTTCCGACGTCGAAATGGTTACACTTTGTTCTAAATCGTTATCTATAAATTTTTGAACAAGGATTTCACGCCGCAACTTTTCCATTTGCGTTACGAAAGCTTGATCTTTGTCGATACCCGCTTTCAACGCCGCATGATAAAGCGCTTCCTGATCCACCCAGTCCTGAATTAACTTTTCACGTAGCGCCGGCGATAACTGTACTGACGAATGCAAGGCGACCATATCATGCTCTTTCAATTTCGCCTGATTGACGCGCGCAAGGTAATCCTTCTCGCCCGAACATGACGACATACCGGTCATCAATATAAACCCGAACCCAATCAGTATTTTATGTCGTATGAGATGACATCTCATTTTTGTGAAAAGCAATATCCTCACGGTTGATATGCACCATTCCAATTTATAGTTACAGGATAACGGCGTTTTAAATCGCTAATTAAGCCGTTCATTATTTTATTTCGTTCAGCCACCCAAAGTTTTGACTTAGTATCATCTCTTGCTTGTTCAAAGGATATGGGCAATTGATCGGGTTTAATTTCTTTTACCACGCCAATCGAATAACTACCGTCCTCATTGGGAACAATAGGCGTATTCTCATTTACATCTAATTTTAATAGTTTTCTGTGAAGAACCGTTAGCGGCCTGCCTTGTATTTGGCCGTCATTAGAAAAATGAACCCTTTCAGAAGGAATCGTAACTTTGCTGTTTATCTTTTCAGATACCGCTTCAAATCGAACGCCATTGTTTAATTCATCAATACACTGAAGAGCCGATTTATATGAAAGCGTTCTTAATTCAGAATATTGCAATGAACCGGATTTAACAAAGTCAAGCCGATGATCGGAATAAAATTGTTGAAGTTTCTGTTCGTCAATTTGTATAAGGCTATAGATATGAGCTTCCGTATTCATTTCTAAGCGGTCCAGCTTTATTCTCTTTAGAAGAAACTCATAACGTTGAGGATCTTTCATTGCAACTTGGTTAAGTGAGTCCACTAACAATAGTCGTACTGTTTCATTTTTAATACTCAATAGAAGGCCATTCATATTTTCCGGTCGCGAAAGCTCCATCTCCTTGATCAACGGCTTTAGATAGTCGCCCTTAAGAATCGGCCTGCTACCAATACTTGTAAGGACAATATCTTCTAAATCTTTTGTGCTTTTATTGGACCTAATTTGGTTTAAAATTGACGCTACGGACGAATCACGAAAGACCACATTCAATCTGCTAAACAATGTATCTGCAAAATCCTCTTTTATTTGATTCAAAAAGAACACGTCTTTTATTTGCAGCTTTTCAGACGCCTGTTTCCTCACCGCCGATAGCTTTTTTGGAGTCAATGTGACCTTATTGGAGTCTGGTAAATTAACTATCCTCATAATAGTGTATCCGTTAGGAATTTCAACCGGTCGCGAAATTTCATCCGAAGCCCCCGCGAACAAGGCCTTCTCTAGGGTTATTGGCAACAGATTATGTGGAATTCTTTCAGGTTTTGAAGCTTGCCTTGTTTTCCTTGTTTTGTATTCCGAATACGTATTCGCTATTTCTCCGAAATTCTGAGGACTAGTAATATAATACAAAGAGTCTATTAGCAGCCGTGCTTGGTTTTGTGTGCGATTGCTCGTGTTCTCTGCATCGCGCTGATTGTCGGAATAATAAATGTTTATGAATTGCAAAAAGACAGGACGATTTTGGTATTTATAGAATCTGTTCGCGTATGACACATTGATATAGTTCTTATATAGAAAGTCATTGAAGCAACGTTCTTCAAATTCGGCATGCAATTGTTTCTTGATTTCATCATACTTGGCAACACTATCTTGCCCTAACTCTTGCGTGTAAATAGCCATCAGTCGTTTCGTGATCATAGTATTCAGAGCTGAATGAATACTTTGGTAATCAGCGATAAAATCTCCGTTTTCGTTTAAAAAATCCAATTCCATCTCAAATTCTTTTGCCGTTATACTGTCAACGGTTCCTATTTTTGCGATGACATGGACATTATTATTGACCGGTGAAGTGCAGCCTGATACGAGGCATATCAACACAAACGGTAAAATCAAAACGGGAATGAAAATTTTTTTTGTGGCCATCATAATTTGAGCTTAGGTTTAATGATTAATCTGTTTCTTTTTATCCATGTTGGACCATAAAATACTGATAATCATGATCAGGAAAATGGTTCCAAAGAGAACAATCTTTGAAACATGCATATTAAAGTACTCGGCAAATAATTTGGCCCCGATCAGAAATACGATGATATAGGCACCGTCAACCAAGCGCGGATATTTTTTTATCACTTGCAAAAAAACACCCGCAACCATCCGCATCGTGATAATTCCGATGATACCGCCCGTAACGACAACCCACTGCTTGTTAGACAAGGCTACCGCAGCTAAAATCGAATCCACGGAAAAAACAATATCCGTCAACTCAACGGCAATCACCGTGCTCCAGAATGCCGACAAACCAAAAAATTGTTTGGCCTTAGGTGTGCGTTGCGTTTGATCTTCACCGTGCTTACGAAAGTGGTCCAAGGCGAGCCAGCACAAATAAATTCCTCCGATGATCTTCACCACCGGCATATTGATCAGATAGGATGCCAATAATACGGCGATGATACGAAATACAAACGCTCCGATAATACCATACCGCAACGCTTTCTTTTGTTCATCCGGCGGTAACGGCAACACCTGAACCGCTAAAACGATCGCATTATCGGCGCTGAGCAAACCTTCCAGTAAGACCAGCAGCCCGATGGTTACAAGATCTGAGTATTCAAAATGCACAATATATCCTCTATTAGTTTAACTATGGCAATTCGATTTTTTAAAGCCGAGGAATATATCGTTGTGAAATAGAACTATCAAGCGCAATTACGTTGCACCGTCCCGTGTCTTTTAGTATAATATTTCATGCGCTATATATTGATTGCTATATTATTTTTTCACACCGTTGTCGCTTTTTCAGCTCGTGCCCAAAACGCATCGCATCCTTCATCACTTATTGTAAAATTTCGACCGAAAAGTCAATTATCCAAAACAATCGAAGACCGCAAAGCATGGATACAGCGTATCCAAACCGGCACTAAAGAACCGATCCATATCGGCTCCGCTTCCAACAATAATCATACTTTTTTTGATGACACCTACATAATACAACTTGCACCGAACCTTACCTCCGATGAAATAAACTCTTGGATCGCCAACTTGTCCGCACAGTCTGATATTGAATACGTTACGATCAATCATCTTTTTCGATTGGACAATGTACGTATCAATGACCCGCTCGCCGACAGCCTTTATTGGATACAACGCACCGCTGCTAAAAAAGCCTGGGCTCTTACGCAAGGCCGCCCCGGTATCATTATTGGGATTATAGATTCCGGCATCGAATACGATCATCCCGACCTTACCGCTCAGATCTATCGTAATGCCGGTGAGATGGGAACCGACGCATGGGGAAACGACAAAAAATCCAACGGTATAGACGATGATAACAATGGATATGCCGACGACTGGCAAGGGTGGGATTTTGTTGACGCCCCTGCGCTCGCAGGCGACGGCGATGCCACGGATGAAGACAATGATCCTTCCGACGAAAACGGGCACGGCACTTCCGTAGCGGGCATAGCCGCCGCTACCGGCAATAATAAAACCGGCGTGATCGGTATGGCGTTCGGATGCCGTGTCATGAATCTGCGCGCCGGCGGGAAATCAGGTTTTCTCGAAGAAGACGATGTGGCGCGGGCTATCGTTTACGCAGCGGATAACGGCGCCCGAATTATCAACTGCAGTTTTGGCGACCGGGAATACGGACCTTTATTGCGTGATGCGATACGCTACGCGTGCGATCGCGATGTCGTGATCGTCGCTTCCGCCGGCAATTCGTCCAGCTCTGCACTGCATTATCCGTCATCATTTGATGATGTCATCGGTGTCAGCGCTACCGCCAAAGACGATTTTTTTGCCGGTTTCTCAAATTACGGTACGCGTATTGACGTGGCCGCACCGGGCGTAGATATTCTAACGACAGCAACGGACAGCGGGTATCGTTTTTTTTCAGGCACTTCGGCTTCGGCCCCCTTGGTATCGGGTTTGGCCGCGCTGATGCTGTCGCTGGATAGCACACTTTCCCGCAATGATGTACGTGCGACGTTACAGCAAAGCGCCGAAGATATCGGAGAAATCGGTTGGGAACCGTACTATGGGCATGGTCGTATCCATGCCCAACGCGCGCTGCTGTCTATCGGCGGTACAGGTGTCGCTATTCATTACCCCGCGCAAAATCAGGGCGTTCACGGAAATAACATCTCTATCCGCATTACTGCGGCCGGTCGTTTTATGGCGTCCGTCCGGCTGTTGATCGGTAGCGGCACTAACCCTTCTTCGTGGACGGAAGTCGCGTCGTCGGAAAATCATGCGTTTGTCAATGATGTGCTCACCGATTTGGATATAAGTGATTATTCACCCGGAACCTATTCGCTGCGACTCGAAGTGACTAACAAAGACGGCTCGTTAAACGAAACGGTGAATCGTTTTTTTATTGATCATACCGCGCCGGCGATCTCGGACTTCGTAGTGCGCCCTATGTTGTATGGCAAATATGCAGGGTATCATATTCAGTTCCAAACGGATGATTTGTGCGAAAGTTATGTACGATTACGCATCGCCGGTTCATCGGAATCGGGATTTCCTTTGCCCATCAAAACGCTTTCACAAAATCACAGTATTTTCATCAGCACATCCGACTTCAGAGGCCCGTATGAAGCCGCTATCGAAGTGATCAACGCGGCCGGAGATACCGCGTATTATGATAATAACGGAGGTTATTATCCGCTCAATCTCACGCAAACGGAATTGCCGGTTTCGGCATTTCAAATAGACACTTCTTTCAAAATGCCCGCCGCCTATTTGTATCCCCGTTCTACCGATATGGATAACGACGGAAAACCGGAATTGACGGTGAATACGTATAATAACGCCGGAGAATTTGCGTGGTTACGCACGTATGAATTTTCAGGAACGAGCGGCCATCCTGTTTCTTTAGTTCATGATTATATTTCCAACGGCGTACCCCGCGACATAGATGACAGCGCGTCCGGCGGTAAAATGCGATTACTCGCCGGTATGGGATCATCCACCGTCGTGTACGAAAGCGTGAACGCAACCGGCTTACCGATTTCACGAACGTATAAAGATTCCAACGATTTCTGGGGATCGCGGTTTGCCGACATGGACGGCGACGGTTTACCTGAATTGATCGGAAAAAAAGGAAGCACTTATCAAATACGAAAAAATACGGCTTCATCTTGGACAACCTGGCAAACGCTCACCAATCCGACCGACGGTGGTAATCTGGTCGGTGTTCCCGGTTCGGCCGTCGGCGATTTTGATCATGACGGCCATCAAGAAATTCTCCTCGGTGATTACGACGGAAATATTTTCATCTACGAATTAAACGGAAACTCGGCGGCGTTGATTTGGAGCGATTCGTTGTACGGTGTGGATGCCAATGCGTTCTTGGAGAGCGGTGATTTCGACGGGGACGGATTTCCGGAATTCGCCGTCGGCGTTCACTCGGAAGATCCTTCTTCCGAAAGCGAAGCCGTCAACAGTTATTGGTTATGGCGCATATACAAAACTACCGGAAATAACTCTTACACCATCGCATGGGAACAATATTTTTATGGGTATGCGCCGTTAGCACAATTTCCATCCGGCGCTTCGTCGCAGGATATCAATAACGATCAACGCCCGGATTTATTATTGTCTTTGTATCCGTATGCCTATATCCTGACTTACGATGCATCAAGTCAGCAGTATGTGTGGTATTGGCATAGCGATCATGTACTAAGCAATACTATCGCTGCGGCGGATGCAAATCATGACGGATTTTCCGAACTGTACATCGGTGATGGCACGGCTACACGCCGATTTGTTCTACAAGATCTGACCGCCTACGAATTGCCCTCCGCGTTGGCCATATTTCCATCCGATACCGATCGCATTCAAATACAATGGCAAATGCGCCCGGGTTTAGATTCGCTGCTCATTTTTCGAGGCACGCATGCAGATACGCTAGCACTTATCGCTACGATCGCGGCTAACGCCGAAGCATGGGCCGATTCAGCCGTTCAAAAAAACAAACCGTACTACTACAGAGTGCAAGCGCGCTACGGCAACGCTTCATCCGGTGTATCCGGTCTTTTTTTTGTGCGCCCCAATCCGAAACCATCGGTTGTGTCGGTCGAAATGTATAATGCCAATTTTATTCGAGCCCGATTTTCTGAACCGATCAACAACGAAAGCCTGAGTCAGAATTTTCGTTACCTGTTGGATGACCGATATTATCCGGCGAGCGCGATACCTGTCGAAGGCGGACAAGCCGTGATGCTTCACTTTACGCAAGTTGTATCCGGTTCGCACCGATTGTTTTTTTATTCGCAGCACGATACCGATGGCACGCCATCGGACACCGCCTCCCGTACGTTTTTGTATGACGGAGTTACACCACGCACACCTTTGTACGTCGTGCGGGCGACATACGAAGGCCGCAACCGCATTCGTTTGGTTTTTAATAAATCCGTGGACATCGCTACAGCGACACTCACCTCGGCGTATCGTATGAATTATGATTTTTCAATTGTCTCGGCGAGTATTGTTCCTTTGTCATCCAATACGGAAGTATTTCTGGACGTTGAAGGTAAAAAATATTTAGGCCCGATCGGTTTAGCTTTTACGATAGACGCACACGGCGTCAAGGACAGCGAAGGATATCCGATTGATTCTGTTTTTGGTTATCGTGCCGGATTATTATTCAGCGTTGAAAAATTAGGTGATCCGTTTGTGTATCCTAATCCCCATCGCGCCGATATAGATCCGCCTTATATCACCTTCGCAGGTATTCCCGATAAAACCGTGGTACGAATTTATTCTGTTGACGGACGATTTATAAAACAGATTGCCGAAAGCGGAAATGACGGCGGAGTGCGATGGGATTTAAAGGATACGAACGGCAAGAGAATTTCATCCGGCGTGTATATATATGAAGCGGTCGTGTCGGGAAAGAAAAAGTTAGGAAAGTTTGCTGTCGTACGATAGACGTTCTTCTTTTGATAATGCCCACCGCGCATACGGCGATATAAAAACATACACCGCGATTATCAGTAAAACACCATCTTCGGCTATTTTTTTCCAACCTATCACTTCATCCGGATCATTCACATCAAAGCATCCGCACGGTATAACCAGATCGCGTATGAGCGCTGAGGTGATAGCAAAAATAAATATACTCAAAAGTAGGATGGCCCATCCGGCGGCCGCGCGAGTCCAATATCCGACCATGAGTGCTATACCGATGAATAACTCCAGCCACGCTAGCCAGACGGCTGAAATCGGTGTCACCACGGCGGGTAAAATACGATAGCCGTCTATCGCGGCGGCAAAGGCGTATGGCGATGTGATTTTTTCTAAGGCACCATAACAAAATACGATGCCGAGAATTAAACGTAACGCGGTTTTTATATGACTTTTCCAAGCCATAATTATTTTTTTATTCAGGGTTAGTGCTGCGTTTTTTTTCTTCGATCGGATAACCGGCAGTACGCCATTCTTCCATACCGCCGGTAAAAACAAAAACATTGGTAAAACCCATTTCGATCAACTGCATGGCGAGACGGCCGGCCTGATCACAGCGCGGGCCGCCGCAATAGGTTATCAATGTTTTGTTTTTTTCCCATTCTTTGACTATGGGCAGTTCCTTTGCGCGGCTATAATAGCACGACACGGCGTCCTGGATATGAGCCAATTTGAAAATCGCTTCCTGGCGCGCGTCCACAAATAATCCGGCTTTGGTTTTAAAAAGCGTATAGGCTTCGTCCAGTGACAGTCTTTGCAACTTGGATGCATCCTGACGCGGCATACGCATATAAGTTTTCGAATGGTCGCGGCGTATCAATTTATCCCATGCGAAACCACTGCTGTGCCATTGATTAAATGCAATGCCGACTGACAAACTGGAAATCGCGAGGATCATCATACGAAAAAGAGTGGAACGGAAATGCATAGGTTGGCCTCCCGCAGTTATGAACTAATGTACGCGAGCGTTTGTACATTGGCAAGTTGCGGGATGAAGAAAATATACTAGGACAGAGCATTAGTTGATCCGCTATCTTGTCCCATTCGACACGAGTTCACAAATTATCGGGTTATTGGTCGGCTTATTTTTGAGCTCTACGATATTTCCTCACTCTCCCACCACTTGAAGGGCTTTTCGTCTGTGACCTGCCGGTAGTCAACGCCGATGATCTTGAAATGCTTCTTGGCGCAATCGATCTTACGCTTTTCGTTCTTAAATTGAAGAAGGTTCGGGTCCATGTTTCCTTTGGTTTCACGAACCAACTGCAACTTGTACTTTCCGTCTTCCGAAAGCCTAATGATACCCCAATCGGGATTATAGTTTCCGATGATCTTAGGAAGTCCGATTTTGAAGTTGCCCGGGAACTTGAAATAGCAAAGGATCTTGCCGTACTCGTCATCGGGCATCACGCGGTTTTCGACAAAACGTCGTTCCACGTCCGAATCAAACTGTATCACGTCGTAAAGCGAAGTCTTCGTTCCGTTCATCAGTTCTTTTTGAACATATTTTTTGGTTGGAGGAAATATCTCGTCGATGCTTTCGTTTTGTGGGGCGTTATTCACGGCGTATTCAATGTTTCCCGCAATATGGTCAGCGAGCATATCGCGAATGATGGTAATGAATACTCCGGCGAATCCTTCCGGATTCCTGAAAATCAATTTCTTCTTTGCCTCTTTCATCTGTTTGAAGATTTCTAATATCGTATGTCTCGTCAACGTCGTTTCCTTGGCGGCACGATCGATCAGATTGAATACGGGATACGTCGTCTCCGCTTCCCGGACAGTCTTCTCATCAATGTGTTGACCTTCGGTAGAATCCCACGCGATAGGCTGAGCTCTGGTTAACTTTTGTCCGTTGTCGAATTCTACGGACGAATCCGATCCTTCCTGAATGATCTTCAGAATCTTAAAGCCCCTCAGTCTTTCGTCTTTGGCCAGTTTTGACAAATCATCGCGCACATCAAAATAGCGTGACGCCGTTGTCTTTTGCCCTCTCGTATCGGAAATGTCAATTTCGATCTTGGCCAATTTGACTTTCACTTCCAGAAGCTTTAAACAAATGTGTGTAATTACAAACTTCCCCTTTGTGATGGAGATCCGCGGTTCTGGAAAGTCGGCGTAATTCAGTTTGGTGACACATTGTTCGATGAGTTCTTTCGTGTTCACCTTTATATCGTACGAAGTTCGGCGTGAGAGTTTTTCCCAGAATTCACGAAATTCTTTGCTTCTGTAAATCTTGTCGTTTCGTTTGGCCAAACCGTGGCGGGCATTGGAGGGGGACGGAGGCACCGCATCCCCGCTTTCGCGATACTCCATCTGCAAATTGCTGACGTAGTTCTCATAACTCTCATTGGCGACGACGGTCAGGATATTCACGGATTCGTCCTGAATTCGCTCTCCGGTCTGATCGACGCACAATCGCAATCCTCGCCCGATTTCCTGCCGCTTCTTCATTTCCGACTGCGTATTATTCAACGTACATATCTGGAATACATTCGGATTATCCCAGCCTTCTTTGAGAGCCGAATGGGCAAAGATAAAACAAACCTTCTCGTCGAAAGACAAGAGGCGTTCTTTGTCCTTCATGATCAGTTCATACGCCGCCTTCTCAAGTTCTTTTTCTTCTTTCGTTTTCTTTTCTTCTTCAATGGAAGTATCTACGACGATTTCTTCGCCTTTCTTCGTCGCCTTCTTCGCAAAATAAGCCTGCCTCACGTCTTCGGGCTTCAGATTTTCGAAAAAGGAATTTCCTTTTCGTAAACGATGGAACGCTTTATCAAACAAAAGCCGTATCAAACCATTTTCTTCTGTATAATTGGCGACTCGGTCGATAAAAAACAGCGTCAAAACCTTGATTTTTTTGTTGGCAAGTTCCGCCTGCCTTTGCATGTGTTGCTTGATCGTCTCTTCGATCTGAATTCGGAAAATCTCCTCTCTGGAAAGATTAACTTCACCGGGTTCATTCAGCAGGAGGCGCTGGCCGTTCGAGAAAACGACCACGCCGTTCTTCTTGTCGATCTCATCGACAACGATCCCTCTATGCGATTCGTTTTTCGTTTTTCGGAAAAGATCATCGTCCTTCTCGACTTCCAATTCTTTCTCGCGCTTCAGACCTTTTTCAATGATCATCAAACGCAATTTAGCCTTCAGGCCGGAACTGTATCGTATGGATTGCAATGCCAGCGACGTCTGCCCCTCATTCAGATTCTCCTCTTCACGAATACCGTAAACCTGAATCCGTTTCACGAGGTTCATCTTAAAGGCATCCACCGGGCTCAGACGATAGATCAGGTTCGGTTTCTCTACCGGCGTCGCGCTGTATCGAAGCGCAAAAAGAGGATGCAAAGTCCGCAAAGCTTCTTTTGACTTCTGGCTCAGGTAATTCTGGGCTTCGTCCAGTATCAGGATGGGCCGCGTTTCCTGAATGTATTGGTACGGACGCCATTCACCGGGCAATTTCTCCGTCGGCTTGAAGATGACATTGCTTGATTTATTAAATGAATCGACCGTGATGATCAGGATTTCCGTGAAAGACGACGTCGCAAAGCCTCGCAGTTTGCTGATCTGCTGGCCGTCGTATTCGATGAGGTGAACGGTTTCATTGCTGTAGAGCGTCTTGAAGTGCTCCCGCGTGATCTGGAAGGACTTGATGACGCCTTCGTAGATGGCGATGCTGGGAACGACGATGACGAACTTACGGAAACCGAAGTTTTTACGGAGCTCATGAATGGTCCGAAGATAGGCGTACGTCTTACCCGTGCCCGTCTCCATCTCGATGGTGAAAGACGGATAACGCCAGGAATCAGAGCCGACACCATCAAGAACGAGCCCCTCATCCACGTCAAGCGTCATATTCCGAGGAACTTCATTGCTATTTTGAATAGCGACAAGATTATCGAAAACGAAAGATTCGTCGAGCGCATGCCCTTCCGGCATATTCGGCACGACATCGGCGCCCATCTGAAAACCATTGGCGTGATCGGAAAGCCCGTCGAAAAGCTTCAAGACACTATCAACGGCCGTCTTCTGATGCGACTGATTGGGATCAAATTTGAAACGAATGAGATTGGACATGCGTCTTACTGGTTGATGAGATTGATGATGAGTGTGATCATGATATCTTTCTGGGATGGGTCGCTTTGAGCGACAAGGAGGGCCAGCGCCACCAGCGCGTTGTCATTGATCTTTTGTTCACCGGATTTACGCAGCAAATGCATATTCCGATTCAGGAACCAGACAAACAAAAACGACCCGATGCGTTTATTGCCGTCGATAAAAGGATGGTTCTTGATCACAAAGTAGAGCAGGTGTGCGGCTTGCTCTTCGATGCTCGGATATAAATACTTTCCGTCAAAGGTCTGAACGACACTGCCGAGAATTCCTTTAAAGCTATCGTCTTTTTCACGCCCAAAAAGATCCGATGCGTCTTTGGCGGCGAGCAGGGAATTCTTCAATTCGTCAATGGCAGACCGGGCTTCGTCATAACGTAAGACAAACGTAATCTGCCGATGGACGTCGTCAGCAGCAAGGGTTTGTTTGTCAAATTGGTTGAGAAGTGTGAATGTGCGGGTGTAGCCGGTCAGTACTTCCAAAAGGCCCCGAGCTTCCTGAAGTTTCAGATCGGTCTCTTTAGCGGACCGCTGTATCAGGTCAATCGCCTTCTGGAGCTCGGCCATATTCTTTGCCTGATCCTTAAGCCTTTGCTCATTAAGCGTATACCCGCGTAGAATATGCTCCTTGAGTACACGATTTGCCCAGATTCGAAACTGAGTCGCTTTTCTGGAATTGACTCGATAGCCTACAGAAATTATCATGTCAAGGCTGTAAAAGGCAACCTCTCGTTTCACTCGTCTCCGGCCTTCGGATTGAACTATTTCCATTTTGGAAATAGTTGCTCCAGGCTTCAATTCTCCCGAAGAAATAATGTTTCTTATATGTTTATTAATTGCCGGAACTTCTGTGCCGAAAACATCGGCAATCTGACTTTGTGTCAGCCAGATAGTCTCGTCACGGTATGTGATTTCGACCTCACGGGAACTGTCTGAGTCCCGATAGAAAACGATTTCACCGCTTTTATTGAGATTGATGACTTTATCTTTCATAATATCTTACTTTATATCGTCTTCAAAACACCCATATCGGACAACCTCACCTTATCCGAGTCCGATATGGCGCTGTCGAGGCAAATGAAAACATCTTTCTCATCCAACTTAATTTCTTCAATGGTGTCCTTATACACTTTGTTATCTAAGCACACTAGCAACTTGTGGTCGCAGAAATCGGACAAAATTTCATAAATTTTATTCTTTCTGTACCTTTTTAAAACGTCAATTTTACTATCAAGAGAAAAACCTTCAATCAAGATAATTTCAAGTATAAGATTTTCAGGTTCCCAGTTATCCAATAACGGAGTTTCAAAACCTAAAAACGTTTTCTCAAGACTCAACATGTCAGAAGGAATAAATTCAGACCATGATCTAAAATTTGACTCTACTAGCCTTAAACAATGAAAGCCCAGATCGTTATCTTTCTTCTTTGCTAGTTTCTTAAACTGTTGACTACTTTTCTTAATTCTTTCAATAGCCAAATCAGAAATAGTCTGACAGTGTGACTTTTTCCTTATATCATCATCATCAATTTCCTCGGGCATTTGGACTAGAATATATCTTCTCTTTCCATTATCCTCATTATTTAGACTCATTAGAGCGTGAGCAGAGGTTCCAGAGCCTGCAAAAAAATCCAAATAGATACCATCTTTGTCATCAGTATTGTTAACCATAATTGAAAACAAAAACTTTACGAGGTCTGACGGTTTGGGAAAATCAAAAGCATCGAATCCAAATAATTCTCGAATTTCTTTAGTTCCATCTTGATTAAATGGACCAGATACCATAAGCGACAGAGGCTTCCCTTTTCTCATATTTCCGTTTTCATCTCGAAGGTATTGTTTAAAGCGTACGCTAAATTTCCCGTCAGATTCATTGATTACAATTTCGTCATTATCCATGGCCTTTAGAAGTCTTTCCTTCGACCAAATCCACTGTTTATCTGGCCAAATCTCTTTTCCTTTCCATTTTAACGGATAGACTAAATTAGGCCTGTCATCTTTGCTTTTTGTTGCCAATGGTTGCGTAACGTAGCCACCACGGGTTTCATACTTGTTATCTTTGTTCTTGTATTGTTCAATTTCTTCTGGTGATAGATTTGAGCTCAGTTCATCAATATTTGATTTGGAATAGCAAAGTATATATTCATGAAGCCGTCCTATTCCTTTTGTCTGCGCTCCTGGTCCATACTTATTCTTCCAGACAATTTGTGATTGAAACTGTTCTTCACCAAAAAGTTCATTCAATATTGTTCGTAAATTTGTGATCTCATTATCATCAATACTAACAAAAATCAAACCATCATCCCTTAACAAATTTCGAGCAAGCCTCAATCTGGGATACATCATACTGAGCCATTTCGAGTGAAAGCGGCCGTCGGCGCGCGTATTTGTCGTCATTGGCTTTCCTTCTTCGTCTACTTGTCCGGTCCGGCGCAGGTATTCTTCCAGAGGTTCTTTGAAGTCGTCTTCATAGACGAAGTCGTTGCCCGTATTATACGGCGGATCGATGTAGATCATCTTGATACGCCCGGCGTAGCTTTTCTGGAGGATCTTGAGGACTTCGAGGTTTTCGCCTTCGATGAAGATATTGCGGGTGGTTTCTTCGTCCACGCCTTCGCCGGGACACGGGATGAGTGTGCCCTTGCTGGGAATGGAAGCGAGTTTACGGGCTTCTTTCTTGCCGGGCCAGAAGAGGCCGAAGTGTTCGACCTCCGGATTGTCTTCTTCCGTGTAGTTACCGAGCGCTTCTTTGAGCGTCTCCCAGTTGATCTTCCCGTCGGCAAAGGCCTCGGGCGCGATTTGTTTTAGTTGCTTGATTCGTTCTTCATCGAAGACGAATCCGGGTCGTAGTCTTTCGTGAGGCATGATTTCTTATTATCCGTTAAAGGTTAAGATTTTCTATTCTGCTATTTCCGGTATGGATTCCGGCGGCGGCGAAGCCTGCAGATTGGCATTGATGAATTCTTCCTGTTCCACATCGTCGGCGATCTGATTGAGATATTTCTTGAAATGCGATGCGCTGCGCCCGCCGGTGCTCAGCACATATTCGCGATACGAAGAACAGGAGAATCGTGCATCACAGTTACGACATACCCGTGTCGCAAAAAGCGACTTCGTGCCGGGGATTGGCTCTTTTAGCACTTTCAGTTTTGGCGGTTCAAATTCCTTTCCCTCGATCTGATCGACGACACGTCCGAAGTCCGTGATGGTCTCTTTGACGTTCTGCTGTTTGAACGGAATAGGTATTAAAGGTTGCCATGCCGCCAATTCGCGTTCGATGGCGCTCAGATTGCCGGTATTGAGCGCATTGCGGAGCGTCACAGGATAGGCCGTCGAGATGACGGCGGTATGGTCAAGCGGATTGCCGCGGAGTTCCTGCCAGATGTGGGCATAGACATTGAGTTGCTTTTCGTAGAAATCCATATTGCCGCGGATGTAGTCGGGATCGTGCGTCTTGATGTCATACATCCACGTCTCACCTTCCTCTTTGACGATATCCACGACGCCTTCGATGGTAAATTCACGTCCTTTGGGCGTTTTCTGGTCCGGCAGTGTCAGCTTGACTTCCGTAGATGTGACTTTGGAGGCCACATCTTTGAGTTTTCTGAAATAGTAGAGAACCTGATTGAGAGCGTATTCTTTGCTGTCCGCGGTCAGTGCATGGCCGCCTTCCATCGCCAGCATCTCGTGATTCTCTTCGAAAAATTCCTTTATTTTTTCTTCAATCTCTTGATCGGTCATACTTTTTGACTTTCTCTCTGCTGGATCAGAAAATAATGAAGATCTTCAATCGTCTTATGAACAAGACTTCCGAAAAACATCGTCTGGGAACGGGAAGGAACAAATCCGTATTTTCGAAATACCATATATTGTCTTGGACACTTCTGGAACAGAAGATAATCTCCCGTGTATGAATAAACTTTTCCGAGGTCCTCGTGGTCATCCACAGCTTGCGGTAGGGCTTTGATGTCGATTTCTTTAAGCGTCGGGAGGCGGTCTTCGGCAAAAATTTCTTTAAAGACCGGAGATGCTCCTTTTGTTCCTTTGTATCTTGGGATGATGAGCAGGTTCTTAGGCCTGGACAAAGCGACATAAAAGGTTCGCATGTTGTCAAAAACGCTGATTCGGTCAAGAGGCTCGCCTTCCTTTTTCAGGCATTCGCGAACAATGTGTTCTACCTGGGAAGCTTTCCTTTCCGTTTTGAATACGCTTCCCAGGACAACCACCGGAAATTCAAGGCCCTTAGCCTGATGGATGGTAAGAAAAGG
Source organism: bacterium (assembly GCA_013360215.1). Classification (NCBI taxonomy): domain Bacteria; species bacterium. The sequence goes on from JABWCP010000020.1 coordinate 15,698, forward strand.
AATGCGCCCTTTTGGAAAGGGATCATCGGCATCTTCGTATTCCGACTCGCCAAGACGAAAGAGCGCATAGAGATAACTCGTAAAGAAACTATTTACGAACTTCTTCTCTGAAAGATAACCGGCCGTAATGACCGTCGCATATTTTTCCATGAAGCGGGCAAGATACTGCGAGATCAGGCCAAGATTGCAGATCGGACCCTCGTCGGAGCCCCGCTCTGCCAGATCGAACATCTTTCTAAAATGCTTGAAACCGCAAAGTTGGTAGAAAAGATCGAGAACGGACCAGTCAACTGAAGTCATGCGGTTGAAGATGTATTGGACCGGGAAGGGTTGTTTTGCTACTTCACGTTTCTTGATAATATTCTCAAAAGCCTTGCTTTGTATGATTTTTCGAGCCCGTTCAGACAATGTTCCGATCCTCAGGATATCACGCACCATCGGGTCCCACTTGAACTCGGTTTTCAAATCAATCTTTTTTCGTTTGGCATAATTCATCAGCGCATCGTAGTCAGCACCGATCAGATCAAGTTCTTTTTGTTTGTCTTTGACGTATTCTTTCAAGGCATCGTCAGACTTCATCAGTTCTTCTGCCTTCGATTCATAGGCGTCGATTAAAACAAAAAAATTTGCCAGGTTTCCCCGCCTTTGGGTTCTTTCCGGACGGCCCAGTATTTTTGCGAATAGGCCGAACATGGCCACCGCTTCTTCTACTTCAACAAAAGTCCCCGCACGGGGCGCATAGACAGACAGGCCGACGTTTTCCAATGCCGCTTTTAGTCCTGCTGCTTTTTTGGTTTTTAGAGAAGGAAAAAGAAATGCGATCTGATTGGGGTCGGAAACCCTCTTCGATGTGATCAATTTTTTCGTAAAGGCCGCGATTTCTTCATAGACAAGTTCTGGTTCCAGAAAGGAACTCACGGCGACCGAGGGTTCTTTATCCGTACTTTTAGCTTTGATCTTCTTATCTGCAATACGGTGAAATCCTTTGCCATCGTCCTTTTTCCAGTCATTGCGATCCATGAAACTGGTATAGAAATCGACAATTCGTTTGCGAGACCTGTAGTTAATATCCAGATCTATTCGACGAGGCTTTGCTTTGATATAACTTTTGCAGCGCTCTTCAAACTCGACAAAATTTTCAACCGTCGCTCCGCGAAACCGGTAAAGCGCCTGATCATCGTCACCTACGATGCAGATATTCTGACTTCCCTTGGCAAGATGAAAATAGATTTTTTCCTGGATCGCATTCGTGTCCTGGTATTCATCGATGATCACGTGCCTGAAGATTTTGTGACCATTTTCGGATTTGGTAAGAGACTCATACGCGGCCTGTTGAAGCAGAGAAAAATCAGTGGATCTGATTTTTCTGTTGGCCCCCAAAGAATTCAGATAATAATCATACATTTTTGATATTTGGATCAGGCTCTCATCCTTTGTCCTCAAATGTGCCGGACGCACTAGTTCCTCCGACATACGATTGAAGAAACTTATCGCATTAGTGGTCGCCTCGTGTCGGGAGCCGTTATTCCCGTTCTTGAGATAGAGATTCACAGCCCTATTGGCGTCCTCAATTTCCTTGAAGCCTGCATGTTTAATCATTTCAGGCCAATGCTCACGATACACATGAAAATACTGATCCAGTTCGTCGAGAAGGACAGGCGGATGGGCACGATGTCCGTCATTCGAAAGCCGCCTATCTGAAATGAGTTTTTGACAAATGGAATGCACGGTTCCGATAGACATCTTTGAGATATCGTAAGGCTTCCCGGTCTTGTTTGTCACCAATCCGAGTAGAGCGATGAGGCCTTCTTTGAGTTGAAAAGCCGCTTTTTCGGTAAAGGTGCTTAAGAAGATTTCCTGAGGATCGACTTGATGGAATACGATCAGATTCAACGTTCGCCACAAAAGCACCCTTGTCTTGCCTGACCCCGGACCGGCCGCCAGAAACAATGGTCCGTCAACATACAAGATAGCCTCCCGCTGACTATCGTTAGGCTTGAAATCTTTCATTTTCCAGAGTTCTTCGATTGACAGAGACATCGTTTAGAATAAAATTGATCGCTATGATTTGTGTAAAAACGTAATGCGCTTAGAATCAAATGTCAATAGATTTGGACGGTGTATAACATAAGCGCTGCACACACGGCAACCGCCAGAACTGTCTTTTACGTTAAATGCACTTCGCTCAAATATTGTTTTTTCGCATGTTGTCTTTTTTTTGAATTCAACTTCGAGACGATTATTCTCAATTGTATGACGCTGTTATTCAGTTCTATATCATTCTACTGCATTTAATGGATATTAATGAGCGATAGACTTGTTTAAGGTGTTTATTCGCAAGAACAAAGAGTTAAATTTTGGAGTTTCACATCTACTCCCTCAACAAAAAAAGCTCAGATTACTCTGAGCTTTTGCGGAGAAGGGGAGATTCGAACTCCCGATACGGCTTTACAACCGTATGGCGGTTTAGCAAACCGCTGCCTTAAGCCACTCGGCCACCTCTCCCAATGCATTCGTATATGGATCACATCCAAAAGAACAGCGGAGGATGAGGGACTCGAACCCCCAAGTCCTTTCGGACGGCAGTTTTCAAGACTGCTGACTTACCAATTAGCCTAATCCTCCATTCCAAAAAGGCCATTTACCTACCGTCTTAAAAACGGGACGCAATATAGGTGAAACCATCATTGCAGTCAACTATTTATTCGCTTAAATCACTTTGAGGCGTGTATTAGCAAAAAAAGTTTTCTGCCCCAACGCCTTCGACCGATCTTCCGCCGTACCGTAGTGAATAATGCTTACCATAGAAGCCAGATTGCGCGCAACCTGCATAAAAGCTTTGGCATTCACCGAATCCGGTTTCGCCAAAACGATCGGCGTACCGGCATCGCCCGCCATACGCGTCTCGATATCCAGCGGCACTTCACCCAAAAAAGGTACTTCATATTTTTCAGCCGCCTTTTGCGCTCCCCCATGCGAAAAAATATCCGTACGGTGATTACAATTGGGGCACACATAATAACTCATATTTTCGATAATACCGAGAATCGGCACATTGACTTTTTGGAACATCCCCACGCCGCGTTTGGCATCCAAGAGGGCGACATCCTGCGGCGTTGTCACGATGACGGCGCCGACAAGATGAACAACCTGCGACAGCGTAAGCTGCGCATCTCCTGTACCGGGCGGCATATCCACGATCAGATAATCCAGTTCGCCCCAGGCCACATCGCGCATCAACTGGGTCAGCGCCTGTGCGACCATAGGACCGCGCCATACAAGCGCTTGCTCCTCCGGCATAAGAAATCCGATGGACATCATCTGAATGCCGTGATGCAGGATCGGGTCCATACGCTGACCATCCGTGGAACCCGGCTTCTCCGAAGTCCCCATCATCAGCGGAATACTCGGCCCGTAAATATCGGCGTCCAATAATCCGACTTTCGCACCCAACATACCAAGCGCTACCGCGAGATTGGTCGCGACGGTGGACTTTCCCACACCGCCTTTACCGCTCGCTACAGCAATGACGTTTTTAACACCGGGCAATAAATTACTTTGGTTCATGGAACCTTTATTTGCCGGAATCCGCGACGTCATGGTGATTTCCACCGAGGTCACGCCGCTGATCTTAGCCACGGCATCATGACTTTGCTGTTTGAGCAAATCTTTGACGGGACAAGCCGGTGTGGTCAATTCGATCTTGAACGCCACTTTACCGCCGTCAATGACGATGTCTTTTACAAATCCGAGCGATACGATGTCTTTATGCAAATCGGGATCTTGTACTATTTTCAATGCAGCCAATACTTGCTCTGACGTCAACATATTTTACTGAGCTCCTGGTGTTTTATATACCGTCTTTCAAAACCGGCTGTATCGGACCTTCGATGCGGCCTTCGATAAACTGCTGGACGACGGGATCGTTTGTAGATTTCAGTTGGTCGATAGTTCCGTTAAATCGCACCTGACCGTAGTGCAGCATCGCCACGCGATCAGAAATCGTGTACACACTGCGCATATCATGCGTGACGACGATAGAAGTAATCTTGAGTTCTTCATTGAGCCGCACGATCAAGTCATCAATGATCGCCGACATGATGGGATCCAAACCGGTGGTCGGTTCATCATACAGTACGTATTTAGGATCCATGGCAAGCGCACGGGCCAAGCTCACGCGTTTTCGCATACCACCCGAGAGTTCGGATGGTTTGTATTTTTCAATACCCGGCAAGCCGACCATATCCAGCAATTTGGCAGCTTTGACGCTCATTTCCTGTTTGCTCATTTTGGTATGCTCATACAGACCGAGAGTGATATTTTCTTCGACGGTCATCGAATCAAATAACGCACCGTTTTGAAACACGAGCCCCATTTTTTTTCGCACTTCGGAAAGTTCGTCACGCGTCAGTTTTCCTATTTCTTCATTTTCGATAAGAACGCGCCCTCGGTCCGGTGTCAATAAGCCGACGATGTGTTTGAGCAAAACACTTTTACCGCAACCGCTGCGCCCGATAATGGTCGTAACTTTACCGGACTCGATTTCGAGGTTGACGCCGCTGAGAATTTTTTTATCGCGGAAATATTTGTATAAATCAAAAACTTGGATCATACTTTTTTTTATTATAAGAGCAACACGGAGGCGACCAAATAATCATTGACGAGAATCGCCGCGCTGGATAATACAAACGCTTTGATCGTGGCCATACCTACGCCCTCGGCACCACCCTCTGTCGCAAAACCGACAAAACATCCGACGATCGCTGTGGAGGCACCAAAAAATACGGCTTTGATAAGACCGGAAAACAAATCGGTCATGGTCATAAATTTTTGCACGCTTGACAAAAACGCCTGCGGCGAAACATCCATCGTCGTAAATCCGATAAACATCGAACCGCAAATCGCAACAATGTCCGTAAAGATAATCAGAACCGGCATCATCAGAAGTCCCGCCAGTATACGCGGCAATGCCAGATAACGAATCGGATTGATCGCAAGCATCTCCAGCGCATCTATTTGTTCCGTCACCTTCATCGTACCGATTTCTGCAGCGATGGATGCCGCAAATCGTCCCGACAAAACCAAACCCGTAAGCACCGGTCCAAGCTCCGTCGTGATCGCACGTGACGTTGCTGAACCCAGCAACAGATTGGGTGAAGCTACACCCTGAAGTTGATAACCGGCTTGGACGGCAGATGTCATACCTGCAAAAATCGCCGTAACACATACCAGCGGCAGTGAATTAACGCCGACCAGATTCATCTGCTCGACGATCAAATGGCGATCTTTGAAAACATACCGCAAATTGCGTGCAGCCTGAAAAACGAGAATGGCCGATTCGCCCAAACCCGTGAAAAAAGAAATTGTCTTTTTTCCAAGCTTGTCGAGCAGTGTATAACTGCCGATCGTGAGAATAATATTTCGAATATATCCAAACATAGTTTATTCCGGTCGCATCGTCGGAAAAAATAACACATCGCGTATGGAATCCTGACCCGTCATGATCATGACAAGGCGATCTATACCGATACCCTCACCCGCTGTCGGCGGCATGCCGTATTCTAAAGCCCGCAGAAAATCTTCATCCAAAACCTGTGCTTCTTCGTCGCCCCGCGCACGCAAACCCATCTGCGCTTCGAAGCGCTCACGCTGATCCAACGGGTCATTGAGCTCGCTGAAAGCATTGGCCACTTCGCTGCCGAGAATAAACAATTCAAACCGCTCAACCACGCCATTTTTGGAACGATGTTTTTTGGCCAGCGGAGAAATCTCAATCGGCTGTTCGGTGATAAACACCGGTTGGATCAAATGCTCCTGCACTTTCGCGCTAAAAATTTCGTCAATCAATTTTCCGCGATCCATGGATTTTTCGGTCGGAATATGCAGCGTTTTGCAAACCTCGCGCAACGCGGCTTCATCCATAGCCGACACATCGATCTGTGTATATTTTTTGATCGCATCAAACATAGAGAGCCGCTCGTACGGCGGTTTGAAAGATACCGTATGCCCCATGGATTCGATGCTATCTTTACCATGTACCCGATGGCAGACAAAACCAAGCATGTCTTCGGTAAAAGTCATGAGATCATTAAAATCCTGATACGCAGCATAAAACTCCAGCATCGTAAATTCGGGATTATGCGTGCGATCCATACCTTCATTACGAAAAATCTTGGAAATTTCGTACACGCGATCAATACCTCCGACGATGAGCCGCTTGAGGTACAGCTCCAACGCGATACGCATATACAGCTTGATGTCGAGCGCATTGTGGTGCGTCACAAAAGGCCTGGCGGATGCACCGCCATACAACGGCTGTAAAATCGGCGTTTCAACTTCCAGGTAACCGTGCTTATCCAAAAATTCGCGAATACCTGAAATCACGCGCGATCTTTTTTCAAAAGTATCCCGCACTTCGGGTCTCAGGATCAGATCGGCATAACGTTGACGATATCTCAACTCCACATCGTCCATCGCGGAAAAACGCTGTACCGTACCGTCGTCGTTGATCTTTTCTTTTCCGGCCGGAAGCGGACGCATGCTCTTGGAAAGCAATACGACTTCTTCCGCTTTAATAGTGATTTCGCCGGAGTGCGTCTTAAAAAGTACGCCTTTGACTCCGATATGATCGCCGATGTCATACAGCTTACTAAACGCTTCATACGCGGCTTCACCGATGGCATCTTTACGCACATAGATCTGAATTTTTCCCTGCGGGTCCATAATATGTGCAAACGCCGTTTTGCCTTTGCTGCGCAACGACATGATACGACCGCATACGCGTATCCGACGCACATCCGGATTGTCTAATTGCGTGTCATCTTTGACACCGAGTGCTTCAAAATTTTCTGTCAACTCCTGCGACATCGCATCCCGTTCATATTTGTAAGGATACGGATTGATTCCGACTTCACGAAGTTTGTCTAATTTTTCCCGTCGTACGCGTAATAATTCTTCTTCCACAATGCCCTCTGTATGATTGCTATACTTCTGATATGGTTAATGCTTTTTTTGATAAATTACAAATCGTTCTTTTTCCCTTCGCTTGGGAACCGAATGCGTCGGTATTTCATCCAGCAATGATGTAAACTTCGATGAAAAATGCCGATCCACATCGTCATACCGCACGGTAAACGGCGGCCCGTCCGGTCTTTCGTCCAACGGAAAAAACAAACCGATCAGGTACCCGCCCGGTTTGAGGATCGTATGAACAATCTGCACGTATTCGTCCCGTCGTATCGGGTCAATCGCACAGAAACATGTATATTCCAAAACAAAATCAAACGCTTCGTTGTGCGATTCATGCAGCTTAAAAATATCTTTTTGCAATGTACGAATGCCGGGATAATTTTTCTGAAGCGATTGCAACGGCGATTCGGCAAAATCAACCGCTGTCACGTCAAAACCATGCTGCGAAAAAAGCGCCGCATCATGCCCTGTACCACAACCCAGTACCGCAATGGATCCCGTGCCAAGTTGATTGCGATGCGCAAGCCATTCCGCAAATACCGGCGTTGCATGCCCGATATCCCAACGCGGGCGCTCGTTTTGATAAATATGATCCCAAAAATCAGGGTTATTGACCGTACCAGTCTGTAAATTCTTCGACATCAGATCAGATTAATTTACGCTCCTTTTTTTAAACTCGTCATTAATTTTGTTTAACTCAGCTTTCAACAAAGCGACCTCTTGCGCGAGTATTTTATTGCGTTCGGTTAGCGAAGAAATAACTACCGAAAAATGAATCATCATAAGTAATCCGAAACCAAGCGCCACTAAAAACAATAACGCCGGAGCGTATCCAACACCCAAAAGGTGAGCCAATTTATCCAACCCATTGCGCCATATTGATAATACGATCATAACTATCCCGGCCACTAACCACAGAAGCGCGTACCTTTCTTGTAGCTTTTTTCTACGTATCAGCTCGATTATAAAACCAATGATAAAAAGACTACCCACCACGGCGATAATCTGAATTCTAAAAATTTCAACTCCGGTATTTAATTCAGGCATATCTATACCTCGCGATTCTCACCTAACGTTGGTTTTGTTTTTTAAAAACGTTGACACCTATAGCCAGTAATACTTTGGCCATATAATAAACCGAAGACATCGAACCTATTGAGGAAGTACCACCTTGCCGTTCACGCATGACGACCGGCGTTTCGCAAATTTTAAACCCGCGTAAACCCAATACGATGACAGCTTCCGGTTCCGGATAATCGGATGGATATTCCTCGGCAAGCAACGCGATAGCCTGTTTATTATATGCGCGAAAGCCGGATGTATTATCCGTGATACGTTGGCCGATGATTGCCGAATTAACCCATTCAAAAATACGAATCCCGATACGACGAAGCCATGTGGACTGAAATCCTTCTCGGTTTAAGAAACGCGAGCCGATCACCATATCAGCGGTACCTTCTTGCAAAGGGCTTATCAATTTATGAATAAAGGACGGATCATGCTGACCGTCCCCGTCAATCTGTATAGCCATATCAAATTTTTTGTCGCGTGCATATCGAAAACCGCATTGTACTGCACCGCCAATACCTAGATTATATGGCAAATCCAAAACAACCGCGCCGGTTGTACAAGCACAATCGGAAGTGTTGTCCGTAGATCCGTCATTAACTACGAGCACTGTCGCACGAATATTCGACAACGTATCCGTAGCTTTTTGAACTCGAAGCACGACATCTGCTATATTCGAAGCTTCATTGTACGCCGGAATAATCACCAAAAGACGATTCACTGGATTTCCACTTTTTGTAATTGTCGCCGAACATTCCAACCCGTTACTATGACAAATCCAACCATTACTATCACAGACAAAAGAATCAGGGTTTTCGAAACTCCGGCATAATAGAGATACATGAACCAATAGTCAATGAGATACGTTACTTTGGAACGGTCCTCTTCCGAGAGCGGGATGCGCTCATCCGTGGCGCGAATGGACAACACACCAATATCCCCGTTCCAGTGTTTACTGATAGCCTCGCCCATAAGTTCCCAGTGACCGACCACTGGGGAATAATTGGGAACAAAATGTGATTTATATAAAAACTCCGGATCAGAAAATTCCCGCGTATACGGATATTCGCCCAAATATCGGTAATAACTTCCCAGATAGATGGTCATTCCGCCAAATTGGATCAGCAAACCGATTACCGCGAGCATTTGTATCATAAAATGCAAAGTTCGGTTTTTTTTGATAGTTTCATACACGTAAGTTCCTATGACTATAAAAAGCAAAGGAACTATCGGAAGAAGATATCGCGGCCCCCAACTCCCGTCGCCGGCCCACGCTACAAATTTAGCATGGAGCGCTATGAATGTGCAGCACACTATCGCTATTACTGTAAATAACTTGAACTCTCTTTGTAAAAAACAACGTGCCGCCGGGAATATAAGTATGGTAAGCGGTGCGTAGAGAAATAAACTTTTTCCGGAACTAAAAAGTAATCCGTATACCCCGACTAAAAAAGGATTTGAAAAAGGGTTTTGTATTTTGGAATAACCCGATGTAAAAGGCCCACCGAAAATTAACCAATTGTAGCATACGGCCATTCCGATAAAAACACTCACCCAGGCACTGAAGATACTTACCGGTATAACCACATTTGCCGCTCGCAACCAATCCTTAACACGAAGACGGTTATCATATAAAACCCATACCAGATATGAACCAAAAACCGGTACAAAAATCAAAAATGAAGGTTTGATCAATACAAGCCAACCTGCAGCAATTCCGGCCAAATGCAGATGCTTTCGCAATGAAGTTCGACCAAATGTAAAAATTTCCATTATGGCCATCAGTACGCATACTGTTATCAGGGGTTCGCGCATCGAAGATTTAGAATACACAAACACATTAGTTGTAAACAACAACGCCGATGCCCATAAGAAAGCAAAACCCCAGGATACTCCCATGAAACGTAGGTAATGTATCATCAAAAGGCCGAGCAGAGCACATAAGATCGGATTGATCAGAGTGAAAATGCCCTTGAGAACAAAAAGCGAATACGCTTCAGGAATTGAAAGTATTTTGGTTACCAATAAGCCGAGGGCATACATCGGTGCACCCAGTAACGTATAACCGACACCACCTCCGACATAAAATCGGCCATCCACGCCGAATGCACCGTTATTGACGATACCGGTCGGTATAGCCAACGTTCCCCTCTCGACTACACTTTGCGCTTCGAGAAAATATGCCGTCTCATCGCTGGATGCAATCCTCCCGCCCGTGAAGAGTAAATTCACCGAAAGAAAGAAAATAAAAAGATGAATATATGTTTCTTTCATACGACGCGTCTAATTTCGTCTGTCATTTGCGCTGCTTTGATTGACCAACTGTTTTTCGCAGCTAAAGATTTAAGCTTTTCTGTATCTGCCTTACTACGTAGAGCTTTGCCAACATATTGAACAAAGTCTTCGTCGGAATCCGCAATATAAACATGTGGAGCTAAATTACGAACTTCTTCAGAGAAGCCAAACGTTACAGTTGGTTTACCGCAGGCTAGAAACTCATAGAGGGTATTTGGGTTTGCCCCCCAAATACGACGGTTATTGCGGAATGGTAAGATACACACGCTTGCACTGTGCATATACGAAGGTAGTTCAGCATGTTTTTTTTCTGAGATCAATATCAGCCCGTAAACTTGAGCCAGTATCCGTAGCTGCTCACCGGTAACCGCATGTTTGATCGGGCCTAATACGACAAATGCCGCCTCAGGGAGTGATTCGATCAGTCGTGTTAATAATTCAACATTGAACCATTCTGCTACAGCTCCGCTAAAAAATACTACAGGTCGGTCTGTGGGCATTTCCACTGGCTTAATAGTAGGCTTCGAATCAAATAATTTAAAATCTACACCGTTTCCGATAACCGACACACGCGATGGATTATGAGGTAGGATGTCCTCTACTAATTTTTTGGAAACTGTGGTAGTCACATTCGAAAGTCGAATGGTTTTTTTAAAAAACTCCTTTGCGGTTGGGAGTAATAGTGTAAACCCCAACGGATAATCATTGCAATCGTAAATCACAGCTTTTTTTTTCATGCGTCGAATGATATCGGCATAGTAAATATTGGATGTTGCAATGACCCTTTCCGGCGCATCAAATCCTGTTTTTCGACATAACCATAACACCCACAATGAAGCTATCCATTCGATAACCGTACGAAACGGCCAAAGCACTTGCAACTTGTTAATCAGAGGGTAAGGTGTAGCTTTAAAAAAAGGAACGGTGGCATAAGTGACCCGCCCCTCACGAATAGGGTGAAATTGATTATTTTTACCTAACACAAAACTTTCGATAAACAGCACTTCCCAATCCGGCGGAAAATTTTCAATGATCTGCTGCTTACGCGTTTTGAGATACGTCCATTTTATTTCTGAAAACCAAACAACTTTCATAGCATCATCATTCTGCACAAATGCCTGTCGGTAGCTGTCGTCCGTTTAAAAAATCAGTTACATTCATTCGTTTTTTGGACGGGGGTTGCAATTCCAAAATCGCGACCACTCCATCACCGGTTTGAATCCATATTCCGTCTTGTTTATTAGAGACTATGATCGTACCGGGAGCCGACTGCTCGGCTTTTTTGACCGTTTCAATACGAAATATTTTGTACGCTTCACCATCAATGGTCGTCCATGCGCACGGATAGGGAGATAGTCCCCGCACCATGTTTTTTATTTCCCGAGACGATCTGGTCCAGTCAATACGGCATGTTTCTTTGAATAGTTTAGGTGCCGTTGTCGCCAATTGATCATCCTGCACGCGCGTCACCACCTTATTCTCCGCGATAAGGTCAGCGGTTTCTAAAAACACGTCCGCGCCTATTTCTGATAAACGATCATGCAATTCGCCCACCGTTTCATTTTCACCGATGATGGTTTTTCGTTGAAGAATAATCGTACCGGTATCCACTTTTTTCTGAATAAAAAAAGTAGTGACTCCGGTTTCGGATTCACCACGTATGATCGCCCAATTGATCGGCGCTGCTCCACGGTATTTGGGCAGTAAAGAAGCATGCAAATTGATGCATCCCAAGGAAGGCAATTCAAAAACTTCGGGTGGTAATATTCGATACGCTACGACCAAAAACACATCCGCATTATAAAAACGTAAAGACGCAATGAACTGCTCATCTTTGAGATTGTCAGGTTGTAGTACAGGCAGACCCAGTTCGACGGCCAATTCTTTGATGGGCGTAAAACTCACTTGCTGACCGCGACCGCGAGGAAGATCCGGCGTCGTAACAACAGCTACGACTTCGTGATGACTTTGGGCTAGTCGGCGGAGCGAAGGAACGGCAAATGCCGCCGTTCCCATAAATACAATGCGCAGTTTTTTCATAGCGCGGCAAAGGTAGCATGTTTTACGGGAAAAATGAAGCAGATTTTACAGAGTATGCAGATTATCTTTGTTAGAATAGAATTGCGTATGACAAGCAGTAATCCAACCAATCAAGTCATTATGTGCGAACAAATCAAAATTTGAAACTTCAGATTATACTCTGATAATGTGATTTTTATCAGGCGAATCTGATGACGATACTACCGTAAAGCAATTTGAACATTGTCACAATTGACGACAAAAGCCTTCTCTGTGGGCTTCTACAGCGATTTCGCCTTTGTTTGTATCTATAACCTATATTGATTGTGTAGCGACTGTTTGCAGTTTCTGATTATTTGTGTACTGACAGTGATCATAGGAATGTCTGACAACATGAGCTACCATTATCATTTCATATAATATGTAATCGTCTTATCAATAACGGAGTTATCAATGAGTTTACCTTTAATTATCCAAGGTGGAATGGGTGTTGCCATTTCCGACTGGCGATTAGCCAGGGCTGTTTCTATAACCGGTCAGTTAGGTGTTGTGTCCGGCACAGGGATCAGCCGTATTTTCACTTCGCGGCTTATGCAGGGTGATGTGTCGGGTATGATACGCGAAGCGCTATCCCATTTTCCCTCTAAGGAATCCGTACAATCCGTTCTCGAACGCTATTTCATTCCTGGTGGAAAATCTACTGAAGATCCTTATAAATCACAGCCGGTTTACTCGTTGAATCCATCCGTTTTTTTGGAACAGCTAACTACGCTGGCCAATTATGTAGAAGTTTTTCTTGCAAAACGTGAACATACTGGCATTGTCGGCATCAATCTTCTTGAAAAAGTACAAATGCCTAACCTCGCTTCGCTCTATGGAGCTATGTTGGCAGGCGTTGACTATGTATTGATGGGAGCGGGAATCCCTACTCAAATTGCAGGAATATTGGACAAACTTAGAAATCACGAACCCGTCAGTTACCGCTTAGACATTCAAAATTCATCCCCAAATGACGAAGTTCGCTTTCATTTTGATCCGCAAAAAATTTTTCCAGACATCGCAAAATTGACAAGCACACTCAAGCGCCCAAAATTTATTCCGATTGTTTCATCCACCGTACTTGCGCAAGCTTTGATCAAACGAAGTGAAGGCAAGATCGATGGTTTTATCGTCGAAACGCCGACAGCCGGAGGTCATAATGCGCCGCCACGCGGATCCATGCGACTAAATGAACGGGGAGAGCCGATATACGGAGAAAAAGATAAAGTTGATATCGCGAAGTTAAAAGAATTAGGCCTGCCTTTTTGGTTAGCCGGAGGTTTCGGACATCCGGAAAAACTGAAAGAAGCCGTTAATAACGGAGCCGCAGGAATTCAAGTCGGTACTTTATTTTCTTTATGCGATGAATCCGGAATGGATGCCCTACTCAAAAAACAAACCTTACAAAAAATCTTGGATAAAAACGTAAAAATAATAACCAACCCCGTTATTTCCCCTACCGGGTTCCCTTTCAAAGTCACGCAAATCAAAGGCACGGCATCGGATACTGAGGTGTATTCTGCCCGTGAACGAATATGCGATTTAAGTCTTTTGCGAACGGTATCCAAAAACGATGACGGAACTATCGTCTATCGCTGTCCCGCCGAGCCAGTGGAAGAATATGTACGCAAAGGAGGCCACGCAGAAGATACTATAGGTCGTACCTGTCTTTGCAATAATCTGGTGGCCGCTGCCGGATTTCCCCAAATCCGAAAAAACGGCTATGTCGAACCGCCTCTGGTGACATCCGGCGATGATTTAGAAAGTGTGAATATCTTCATCTCAAAAGATAAATTAAATTATTCGGCCAAAGAAGTTATCAATTACCTTATGAAACAAAATAATCGATAATCGAATGGGGAAATTTGAAAATAGTGATTGACTCTATAGTGATTGACTCTATTACGGTGCAAAAAAACGAGGTTTGGTAACCTCGTTTTTTTATGTAAAATCGTAACGATATTTTGGTTTAAGAATGGTTTGTGTTTTTTACTACGCTAATGGGAATGCAAATTTGTGCAAAGCCATAAGTCACTTTGACTTTCGTTGAAATGAGTCGATCTGAAAAAATACCTCTTCAGGCATCGGCAAATGGCCTTTACCCGGTATTACATGTTCAGCAATATTGGCAGAACTCTGACGTTGCGCTATGGCTTTACCTTCAAGCCACTGACCGTAGAACCGCCCGCCGGATGACCAGGAAGAATCCAAACTGCCGACGAGGTTGATCAGAGGTAAATTACGATTTTCCCCTGCAATCGGAAGTACCGTTTCTCCGAGACAACGATTTCTTAAATTACCGGTCACAGTGACCGCGGCATTTAATTTTCCGGATGCAATAATGTCATCGCCCACGCCAAATGAGCGCCGCCTCAAAGCCAGTAATATGTATGCGCGCTTCGCCGTTGTACCATTGTGTAACATCCTGTAATACGGCATCAAGTCCTTGCAAATCAAAAGCACAAGTTCCTTCGCGATCAATTTGATCCCAGGTGTCCGATGTATAAGGAAATATATCAGGATTACGCAGACCCTGATTCCCATTCGTTACGATAAACGGTGCCACGATGATGTAAGGTCGTTCGCCGCGCGCTTTTATGAAACGAAGTGCATTTTCTTGGAACTGTTTTTCTACGGCTTCGCAGACTACCAACACTGGCCATGTTTTTGTATTACTCCACTCTTTGGGTAGTGATAAGTAATACTGCATCGCATGATCTTTAGCTTTCAAGAGCAAAAGATTTTCTCGATGAGCCTTGACATCGATCGACACTAAAAAGAAAGTTACATACAGAAATGCAGTCGAACTTTTTAAAAGATTTAAACTCATATCTTTTATTTTATAATAAACACTACCCCGCCAAGTTTGACGGGGTAGCTCGTTTAAAAAAAATCGAAAGGACAAATCATTAAATCCTTACATATCTGTCGAAGCGCTATTTTCCTTTAAAAGATTTCAACCACCACGAATGAAACTGTTGTTGTTCCGCTGAGGGTTCTCTGACCGGAGTTATTACATGATTTTCCATGATTTCAATTTTACCGGCTGTACCTTGCAATATCATTTCTTTGGCATCGCGCTCGATTTTCCACGCAAAGGATTCGCCGGGTTGCATGGTTTGGCGAATTTGCTGCATCGCAGGATCGCGCAAATCATAAAGCTTATCCTGATACCACATCCCCAATATCACATCCCCTTCGCGAATTCCCGTTTGGCGATTGACTTCGTTCGTCGTGTCAACACCGCTAACCACAACTTTATCGTGGTCTAACGACAACGAGAAGGTACCTCGCACGGAACGAAATCTACCGGTCGGCTTTGATTTAACGTAATCATATCCTGCTTTTGCAATGTATTCTCTCACCGGTAGAGGCTCGTTACCCTGGATATATCGTTTAATAAAATCATCGATTTCAGGGTACGTCATCTTGACGATGATATCAAAAAATTCTGAATCCGGAAAAGCTTTATCCGGTCCGTATTTTTTGGAAAGCTTCAATACGACATCGCGCAACCCTGTTTTTCCTTTCGAAAGCTCTAACAATCGCATATCGAGTAACATGGCCGTCAAAGCACCTTTGGCATAGATATTTTGATACTGCGCGTTTAAGTGCCCATACGAACCTAAGGATAGATCCACCAAGCTGACGCGCGGATCATAATTGTCGTTGACACTCATTTTTTGAGAAACTCTCTCACAGAACTCATTTGGTTGAACTAATCCGCTGCGCACCTGCATAATCTGTGCTGCCCATTCCGTAACCCCTTCATAGAACCACAAATGGCGTGATGGCGTGGGTTGTTCAAAATTAAATCGTTCGATGATTTCACTATGAATGTTAAGCGGCGTGACAATGTGAAAAAATTCATGCGCCGCCGTACTTCTGATGATATCCACAAGTCCGGAACCCATACCTCCGCCTGAAGGAAAAGAAGTGCTCTCCGGTAGAATGTAAAACGAGGAATAACTGTGTTCCCATGCACCCCAAGCCGGCAAAGGATCTGAGGTAAACTTATATAAGAAGGCATAACGTTTGACCGGCAGTCCTCCTAGAAATTGCTCTGCTGATATCAAAATATCTTTAAGGTGCGAAAGCAGACTGTCAGCCGCCATCGTTCCATTTTTGGCATGACAAAATACATCCACCTGAGCTCCGCCGATTTTCATACCGGCTTTAGTCAGCTTACCAAACAAAAACGGAGAGTCAACCACTTCATCGAAAGTTTTAGCTTTATAGGTTCCGTTTTTTTCTTCAAGCGCTGTACCGACCAGCCATCCTTGGGGATAATTGTATTTGATCTGCATCGGATTTGACTGAAAGCCCTGAAAATATCCGAAAACCATCTGACCGTTGAGTAAAACATTATCCGTTTCGATCGAAGATCCGCTCATCGGACCCACTTGATCTTCTTTGATTATTGTATCATACGAATCCTCGACTTGATATCGGATCGTATGTAGTTTTTTGGCACCCGCGATGACATACTGATTAACGCTGCGATGTATAACCGGCAACACACGCCCTTTTTCATCATACGCCGTAAAACCACCGACAAAACGACCGATATCCATTACTTGGTACGTGCCAGGTGCCGTCGAGGCAAACTGAAACACCGTCGTGTCGTTTTGAATTCCTTTAACGTGCAACGTAACAAAAAAAGAATCTTTTTCTATTTTGGTCAAATCAACATCGTATCGCAAATCTAGTTTATCTCCGGCAAGTACGGAACCTGCGGTTATTATAATCGATGCAATGGTGCTTAATATTTTCACCTTCGTCTCCTGATTCTGTAGATTAATTACTTAGCCAACGTTTACGAAAAGCCAATTGGTCCGACGTCGGTTTCTCGACGGGAAGTATGACATGGGGCTTGATATTTTTTTTGACACCGGCCTTGGCTGTAAGCTTGATCTCTTCACTGCCACGTTGTACGATCAAGCCAAATTCTTCGCCGGGCTTAACGCTATTCATAGCTTTTTGGACACCCGGTTTGCCTAATCGAAATTCCGTACTGTCTTTGATGAAGCCAAGGAAAGCATCGCCGTTTTGCAAGCCCAGTTTGGCCGTCACGGCATTGGATGCATCCACGTCTTTAAATGTTATCTTATCCGTACCATAATCAAAATCAAACTTGCCCATGTCCGTTTTTTCTTCATTCGTTTCAAACTTTGCATGATAGGCATAACCCGCCAAATTCAGCATTCTTTCTACGGGCAATGGTTCGTATCCTTTGATATAACGATCAATAAAATCTTTCATGTCGGGGTGCGTCATTTTGACGACAATGTCAAAAATTTCTTTTTCCGGAAATGCTTTTTTCGGTCCGTACTGCTTGGCCAGTTTTTTAACCAAATCATTTAAACCCATTTTACCCTTGGTGAGTTCGAGCAGTCGCATATCAAAAAGCATCATCGTCAATGCACCGCGGACGTAAATATTACCATACTGTGGCGCCAATTCACCAAACGATCCGTGCGCGAGATCGACTAAACTAAGATCCGAACGAAAATAATCACTGGTAACTAATTTATTCGTAATACGCTCTGTAAATTCATCCGAAGTAATCATGCCGCCGCGCACTTGCATGAGATGGGAAGCCCATTCCGTCGTTGCCTCGTACAACCAAAGATGATCGGAAGGCGTCGGTTTTACAAAATTGAATTGCTGGATAATTTCACTGTGAATATTGAGCGGTGTTACAATATGAAAAAATTCATGCGCGGAAAAATCTTTCACCGTTTCACCATAAACACTCATCGGTTTTTCAGGCATGACGTATTCTGAGGAATAGCTATGTTCCCATGCACCATAAACCGCCGGCACGTCTTGACGAAAATGATATAAAAACGCATACCGCTTTACAGGCAATTCACCTAAAAATTTTTCCGCAGCGACCAGCATCGCTCGCAATGCTTCAAGCAACGAATCAGCCGTAACGATATTATTTTGCGAATAACAGTAGATACCTACTTCAGCACCGCCAACCTTGGTTTTCACTTCGGTCAATCGCCCTAATAAAAACGGCGAATCTACGATGTGATCAAACGAATCAGCCGAATATATGCCGTTTTTTGGAGTAAGCGCAGTTGCAATTTTCCAATCTTTCGGGCAATCAATTTGCACTTGTATCGGATTAGCCTGATACCCGTGAAAGTATCCAAAAACCATCTGGCCGTTAATAAGCGCATTGTCTTTTTCAATATTGGATCCGGCCATCGGATAAATGGGGTGAACGGTTAAATTGGTGTCATTAACATCTTCTACGCGATACGATATAATAGCCAAATTTTTAGCGTCATTGATTACATATTGATTAATGCCGCGTTGTACGACGGGAAGCGATTTCCCTTTGCTGTCGCTGGCCGTAAAACCATTGACAAAGCGACCGACATCCATCACCTGATATGTACCGGGCGCTGTCGAAGCGAATTGAAATACCGCCGAATCATTTGACCATCCTTTTACAGCCAGTGTCACATAAAACCGATCTTGCATAGGTTCGGAAATGTCTACACGGTAATTTAGTTTGATATCCCCTGCGATAAGCGACCCGGAAAAGGTAACAGCCATTACCCATAGTTTCATCCAACGCATCGAACGTCTCCTCTATAAAAAATGATGATATCGTTTCAAGTGTTTGAAATACGTTAATGGTTACGAAATGTTTCTTGGTTTTTTTAAAAATACCGGATTCAGGGGATATGGAGCCAAATGCGACGGAAACGAAGCTGTTCCGGAGTGGGATCGGATACGGGGCGAATACGATGTTTTTCGATAACAGGGGCACGACCGGCCAAAGCATTTAACGTCAACGTTTGTGAACCGCGGCGAACAACCCAGGCAAACGATGCGCCTTCGTCTATAAATGAGAAAAATTCAATAAGCGAAACATCGGTCAAAGGCAGATCAATGTTATTAAGTACCATTTTTTCGATGATGTCGCCAACTTGCAAACCCAATCCGGTACAAACCGAATCGTTGGGATCAACGGAGGTAACGATTACCATCGTGTCTTTTTGCATCACTTCAAAAAGCCCAAGGTGATTACGCATCCGCGTTGTTTCATACTTGGATTCGTATTGATAACCTGCCTTGATAAGATATTCCGCTATAGGCAGCCGCTCCGATCCGCGAATGTAGCGATCCATGAATTCACGCACCTCCGAATAGGTGTGATCAACAATGATATCGTATAAGGAACTGTCGGTAAAAGATTTCCCCGCACCATATTTTTTTACAAGTGCCATGATCACATCGCGAAGTCCACGTTTACCATCGGAAAGTTCCAATAATTTCATATCCAATAGTGCTGCTGTAAGCGCACCGCGTTCGTAGATATTAGCATATTGATCTTCATACACATCATACGCGCCGAGGCTCATCGTTTCGAGACTGATATCCGGCTTGTATCGATCGTTGCGCAGTAGTTTTTCGCGTAAGCGCTGCATATATACGCTGTCGGGGATGACTCCGGTGCGTACCTGCATGATATCACTGGCCCACTCGGTAACGCCTTCATAAAGCCAGAGATGACGCGAGGGTGTCGGACGATCAAAGCGATACGGGACGATTTTTTCACTGTGCAAATTGAGCGGCGTGATGATATGAAAAAACTCATGTGCCGCTATGCTTTGTACGATGGGCCGAAGGCCTTCGAGTTTCATTTCCGGGATGACATAAAACGACGAATAATTATGCTCCAGCGCGCCGTATATCGGCCCGGTATCTTCACGAAAATGGAATAAAAAAACATAACGATCTACCGGTAATGTGCCAATAAATTTTTTTGATGCATTCAGTATATCTTTGAGTTGCGAGCGTAACCAGGTCGCGTTAACACGATTTTTTTCAGAATAACAATAAACCGATATCTTGGTTTTATCCATTGTCCAATGAGCCGTCGTAAGGCGACCGGCCATAAGCGGCGCATCTACCAAATCATCGTAAGTCGGTGCTATGAGGTAACCGTCTTTAGAAACTAACGCCGTACCCAATTTCCAATCAGCAGGCATCGTAACGCGTAAACGATATGGAATATTTTGAAATTCAGAAAAGTACCCGAATGTCATGAACCCGTTGATGACGATATTGTCCGGCTCTATATTCGTGCCACCCATCGGATGTATGGGGTTTTCACCGATTCGTTCACCGAAGCTGTCATTAACCTTGTACACAATGCGTGCAAGGCGCCGTGCTTCGTCTATACGAAATTGATTTACCGACGTACGTGTGACGGTAAGTTCGCGCCCTGATGTGTCCAACGCGGAGAAACTTCCTACAAAACGGCCTGCATCCAATATCGCATACGTACCGGGCGCCGTCATCGGGAACTGAAAAAGTGCGGATGAATGGGGATATTTTTTTATATCAAGCTGAACAAAAAACGAATCGTCGTCCAATGACGTCAGATCCATGCGGTAAGTCAACTCAGGTAATTGCGCAAATGCCGAAACAGCTATGTGCGCAAATATAACCCATAAGAAAAATACCCGCCGCGTCATGAAATCCTCAAACCGTTTGCAACAGGTCGCTCGGTTTGAAGCAATACAACCCCTTCCGGTGTTACCACGCCGAGCACAAGACATTCCGAAAAGAAATTGGCAATTTGTTTGGGTGGGAAATTGACAACAGCGAGGATTTGTTTTCCGATGAGGGCTTGTTTGTCATACATATCCGTGATCTGTGCACTCGAGCGTTTGATGCCTGCCACTCCAAAATCAATTGTGAGTTGATAAGCGGGCTTCCGTGCTTTGTGAAAATCATTTACTTCGATGATCGTACCGGTGCGAATTTCCACCTTGTCAAAATCGTCGTAGCTGATCATAGTTTTCCGCTCAGATAGGCTAATCCCTGAATACCCAAATCGGGTTTGATTTCATGAATAGTGCGCGAAACTTTGGCAAATTTGGCGATCATGCCGCCGCTGGCCAAAACAGGCATATCCGGTTTTCCTAATTGCTCACGCATACGCGTTACGAGCCCGTCTATCATACCCGCATAACCAAAGATCACACCGCTGCGCACCGCATCATCAGTATTTTGACCGATCGGCGAATTCGGTACATCCAAATAAACTGTTTTAAGTAATGCCGCTTTTGCAATCAATGATTCGACCGAACCTTTGATACCCGGCGAAATAGCACCGCCTTGAAAAACACCATCGCTCACGGCAAAAACCGTCGTCGCCGTGCCTGCGGAAACAATGATGACATCTTTTCCTTTCAGACGAACCGCCGCTTCGGCTAATATCAAAATATCCGCACCAACCTGATGATTGATTGCCGGATGAAATCCATAACTCAAAGGTGACTTAACATCAATAAAAGATGATTTCACTCCACGGGTTTCTTCCAATAACTGAAACGCTATGGTGACCGACGGCACGACACTGGCGATTAGCAGCTCCGGTATCGTATCCAATTTGGCCTCACGGCAAACATTCTGAAGTTGAAAATAATATTCATCAACGGAGCGTTCCGAATCCGTACGAAACCGCCATACGTCCACAACACGCTCGCCGTCCAGCACGCCGATTTTGATATGCGTATTCCCGACGTCAATTCCCAGTCTTGTGCTCATACTTGCACTCCCAATTTTTTTCCGACCGCTTGAATAAATTCAAATTTGCCTTGTGCGTACGTATTTTTATCTTCAGGTACGTTTTCAGATAATTTATATTTTAAATCCGCATACGCATCCCGCAAAGCCTTATCACGGCGCAAAACATCACGAAACGTAATATGACGTCCCCAAAACGGCGACGTTCTGGCAGCCGCATGAATATGAAATAAATGATCGCGCGCTCCGTAATCCGGATTCCAATTTATGGATTTCTCTTCGACATTATTTTTTGGTCTAATAAAAAAACGTCTTTCTGGAATATATTTTTCGTACTCCGGTATATACCGATAATCCGCATCCGTCAATTTAGACACCATCGCTTGGAGTTCGATCATATCGTCAGTTCCGATCAAAATATCCACGACAGGTTTAGCCGCTAAACCCGGTACAGCGGTACTTCCGATATGTTCGATACTCAAGGTCTTATCAGGCCAAAGTTTCGTTAACCGCCGGGATTCGGATTCAAATAGGACAGCCCACTGCGCATCATACGCGATAACATGAATTTTCAATGATATAATACAGATAAGGTTATAGGAAAGTGAATATCCCGTATTGCAATAAACATAACCAATGCGTATTATTTTTTCAAACAATAACAGGAATGATTTCTGATGAAATTTTTAATACTCAATGGCCCCAATCTTAATCTGCTTGGCGAGCGCGAACCGCACATCTACGGGACTCAGACTTTGGCAGATATAGAGGATAATCTCAAAACCGTTTTTCCGGAACATACGCTCGAATTCAAACAATCCAACATGGAAGGGGAATTAATTGATTTATTACACGCTGTGCGTAAAACGCACAACGGCGTGGTTTTTAATCCGGGGGCATATTCGCATTATGCTATCGCGTTACAGGATGCTATTACATCTATTCAAATTCCCGTCGTGGAGGTGCATTTATCCAATATTCATGCACGCGAAGAATTTCGCAGCCGCAGCGTAGTAGCCCGGGCATGCATCGGTCAGATCACCGGTTTCGGTAGCTATGGGTACGAGATGGCCATTCGTGCGCTGATACAGCATCACACAAAGTAATCGATAGATATCGCATTATTTTACAATCTCAGGCCGCCTCTGTTATTACAAATTCCGCTTCCACGATCACTTCGGTTTTCATAGAATTGGCAATCAGGCATTTTTTATGTGCATCATGCATAATGGTGCGCGCTTTTTCTAAATCCGCTTCGTTATCTACAGCGATTTTGGGACGCACTACGATTTTTGTAAACCGATAACCGCCTTCGACAAATTCTAAAATACCGTTGGCCCGGCTTTGATAATCGGCAATGTGTAATCCGGCTTTTTCCGTAAATGAAATAAACGTCGTCATGGTACAAATTTCAGCCGCCGCGACGAACAAATCTTCCGGCGTCCAGACATCGGTTTCACCTTTAAACTCCGGCGGGCTGGCAACACGAAAAGCCGGCTTATCTTCGGATGAAAGCATCGCTGCACGCGTTGCTATACGATGCAAACCGGTATGATAGGTAAATGTTTTATATTTGGGTTTGGGGGCTACTGCTTCCATAATGCACCTCTATAATATTGGAATAGTTTTTATTTATATATAACTATATAGATATATAGAGATCGATCAAATGACTTTTATCATAAAAAAACCCGCCAAAAATATCTGGCGGGTTTTATAGATTCTTTATGAAAGATAATTATTTTTTCTTCTTCTTATCTTTCTTTTTGTCTTTTTTCTTATCGGATTTTTTAGACTTCTTATCCGATTTCTTATCCTTTTTCTTGTCCGTTTTTTTTGCTTCAACTTTTACGGCAGGTTTTGCCGAAGCCGCACTTTTTACTTTAATGCCAAGCACCTGCGCTACGGTCACGCCGAGATCGGCAGGGCTTTTGACGACGTGAATTCCAGCCGACTTCAGCGCTTTCATTTTTTCTTCCGCTGTACCTTTGCCACCGCTGATGATCGCACCGGCATGGCCCATACGACGACCCGGAGGCGCGGTCTGGCCCGCGATAAATGCAACCACGGGTTTTTTAAAATTCTTTTTAACCCATGCGGCCGCTTCTTCTTCAGCCGTACCGCCGATTTCACCGATCATAATGATCGCATCCGTATCTTTATCTTCGGCAAATAGTTTGAATGCATCCACGAAACGCGTACCGATCACAGGATCACCGCCGATACCGATACAGGTGGATTGACCGATTTTCAATGCCGTTAGCTGTCCCACCGCTTCATAGGTCAGTGTTCCGGAACGGGAAATAACTCCGACGCGACCGGGTTTGTGAATAAATGCCGGCATGATACCGACTTTACATTTACCGGGCGAAATCACACCGGGGCAATTCGGCCCGACGAGATGCACACCTTTATCTTTGATGAAATTGTAGGCACGCACCATATCCGCGGCAGGGATACCTTCGGTAATACAAATAATCACTTTGATACCTGCTTCGGCTGCTTCGATGATGGCATCGGCAGCAAAAGCCGGAGGAACAAAGATCACCGATGTATTGGCCTTGGCTTTTTCCACCGCATCTTTGACCGTGTTAAAAACGGGTACACCATACTTCAGTTTATCTTTTTCATTTCCTTTATATACAAGACCACCCTTGCCCGGTGTTACACCGGCGACTACGTACGGACCATACTCTGTCATCTGACTTGTATGAAAAGTACCTTCTTTACCCGTAATACCTTGTACCACAAGACGGGTCTTTTTATCTACCAAAACACTCATACCATTCTCCTCAAAGCTGTATTGATCAATATATTCTTACGACTATTTGCAAAATTACATTGGCCCAAATACCGGCAAGTACATCATCCATCATGACGCCCCATCCCTTCGGTAAGTCCTGCAGGCGATTAATGCCAAACCATTTGGTAATGTCAAAAAAACGGAAAAGAACAAAAGCGCCGATCATTACAATCCACGTTTTCGGAAGAAACCATAAGGCGATCCAAAGTCCAACGACTTCATCAATGACAACACACGAAGGATCGTGCCCGTACACCTTTTCCAGACGCGTCGCGGAGACCACGCCAAGCCCGAAAACTGCGGCGATAATAATAAAAAAAACAGCGTGAATCAATAAGGAAGATGACGAAGGAAAAAAAATGAAGTATATAGCCAGTGCCAAAAGACTTCCCCAAGTACCCGGCGCTTTCGGAAGATAACCCACCCCCAACGCCGTACCCAGGAGCTTATGCGCATTCAGCATCGGATTTACGTGTTTTTGACTTGTGAAGGTGAATGAAGAGAACGAAGGCTTTCACGGTTTTCATACAAATACAAAAGACCGGATATCACGGTGACCGTCGTCACCACCAGCATCCCTACGTAGATCACTTCGTAGTGCGTGACGATGTAGATGAAATAATTTAGTTGCTCACTGATCGTCATATGTATCAACGATTGCATGGCAATAAAAATTAAAATCAATCCGATCATCAACATCTGAAAAGCCGTTTTGAGCTTGGCAAAAAAATTAGTCATCATCGGTTTACCGCGACGTATCGCATACGAACGGAGGCTGGTTATCATAAAATCGCGGATCACAATCACCATCACCATCCATAGCTTTACAAATCCGAGATAAACGAATGAAAAAAATGCCGATAATACCAGTATTTTATCAGCCAAAGGATCAAGGAATTTACCCAATCCGGAATGGTAACTGTATTTGCGCGCCAAATAACCATCTACCCAATCGGTCACCGATGCAAAAACAAAAAGAGCAACGGAGTAAACCTGATACTCATCGGACAGCAAACAAAAAACAAATACCGGAGTTAGCAGGATGCGAAGGATAGTTAATATGTTAGGTATAAAACGCATGGCTAAGATAAACATTGTTTGGATAACCGGTGTTGGCTATCTTGGTGGCATATTACTCTAAAAGCGTTCAACAATCAAGTTATTTCTGTGCGTAAAACATGGCAGTGGATAGATACGGGGAAGCAGCCCGGAAGTTTCAACATGGCTTTTGACGAATATTTAGCGGCAGAAGTCGGCTCCGGTTTGCGGCCAACCACTTTACGTTTTTTCCAATGGCATCCGTATTGCATTTCACTGGGCAAACATCAGAATATATCCGAAATCAATTCTGAAAAAGCGCATCACGACGGACTTGAAATTGTCTTTCGGCCGACGGGTGGGCGTGCCATTCTCCATGCACAAGAATTGACCTACAGTATTGTCTATCGTGACGATATCCGCGGTTCGGTCGAAGAATCCCACGCGCATATCAGCACGGCGATTGCTATTGCTTTGCGCCGATTGGGATATGAAGCCTATTGTACGACCGAGCAGACTGATTTCAAGCAGCATTATCGAAATCCCTCTTCCGCGTTGTGTTTCTCCAGTTCCGCTAAATCAGAAATTCAGATTGAGGGGAAAAAAGTCGTTGGCAGTGCGCAGCGGCGATATGCGCAGGCTACGCTCCAGCATGGTTCGATCCTAATCGGAGATTTTCACCGAAAGCTGGCCGATTATATCCATGCCGACGCGGCTACTAAAAATATTTTGCAACGCGTTATGAATGAAAAAACTACCGAGCTGAATCAGTACATAGCCGTGGATATTGCTGCTCTCAAAGAATCGCTCCGGGAAGCTTTTTCCGAATTTTTTTCGGTAGATTGGACAGAGGGCGCGTGGCAAGCCGATGCGATCGCATCACACCATCAGCGCTCCGCTTTCATGGTGTGAAGACGCCGCAACAGCCGCATATTTTCGAAGCTGATTCAATGTACTTTGCAAGTCTTTGGGCAAAGGCGCTGAAACAGTAATTGGCCTGTTTTCCCATGGATGCAAAAAAGTAAGCGCTGCAGCGTGAAGCGCCAATCTCCCCGGCAAGGCTTTTTCATCCGAATCGCCGGTTCTCTTATAGTTTTTTTTCAACTGCGATAAAAATATTCCGGTCTCACTACCGTAATGCATATCCCCGACGATCGGCGTACCTTTCGCAAGACAGTGGATTCGTATCTGATGGGTACGCCCTGTTTTTGGACGTGCTTCAAGCCATGTCCATCGTGTAAACGACTCTATCACGCTAAACTCTGTTTCTGAAGGTTTCCCATGCGTACGATCAATTTTCATCAATCCGCGTTCTGCTTCACCGATCGGCACATCCACGTTGTATTGTTTTTCCTGCACGCGGCCGGAAACTAATGCCAAATAATTTTTTTGGATGGTATGTTTTTCAAATTGTAAACTGACGGATTGGTGCGCTTCCTTATGTTTAGCGAAAAGTACTACACCGCTGGTCGGTTTATCCAGACGATGCACTTTGAATACGAAACCCCTTTCATCACGGAGTAAATCCGCTAAATTCGGCGCTTTCGTATCAAACCGATCTGCAATCGTCAAAAGCCCGGACGGTTTATGTACTGCAATGAAGTGTTCGTCCTCAAAGAGTACAACGATATCCCTAAATGACATACTCATACTTTAACGGAATATTAAAATAGGTGAGAAGAAAAAATGATCCGTTTCTTACCAGCGTTCACGCGCAGGGCGACCTTCGCTAATATCCGTTGACATGTCAATATAACGGCTCAATCTAAACATAAGTTGACGTGCCGGGCCCTTGAATTGTTCCACCCGCGTCAGAGCCAATTCGCCCTGCACCGTTTCATATTGATCGCGGTATTTGGGTAAAACCGTATTTTTATAAAATTCAGGGAAGCGGCTGTTGACCTCGATAAACTCACCTTTGTCATAGGTATATACATCATACCAGGAGGCAATCGCACCTTGGCTGAAGTATGAATTCGTCGTATGAATCACTTCATCGGTACCGTCACCGTTAAGATCCCGTGCATCGCCGAATGCGCCAAAGTCTGCGCCGCGAAATTTGTCCCCATCCCAAAAAATAATCACCGTACTGTTTTTTCCCCAAGGGTTCCCATGCTCGACAAAACGCAAAAATACATCCGGACCAAATCGGTTATCCAAATTGACAATTTTGATGTCCGAACTGTGGAACGAATTTTCGGAGTATTTGCGTTCAAAAGCCCAAACCCATTGATCCCCTTGTTTTTTTAGAACGCGGAAAAAGCATCGCTCTTTGGTATCTTCCATATTACGCGGCATACCGGCGATAAGTAATTCGTCCGTGCCATCCGCATCAAAATCCACGTAAAATCCGCGCGTTTCGCCTACGTACGCCACAGCCGGCGAAGGCGTCTCGGACGTATCAATGAGGTGCATTCGCATTAATTCACCCTGCCGGAGGGTTTTAAATAAATGCCGGTATGATTGGGTCATATGTTCATACACCGCGTCCGACGGACCGGTTGATAAAAATTCGACAAAAGAAGCATAGATATCGCCGGCAAATTGCACGGGAAAATAAGTCAAGGATAACGTGGAAGCGTCACAACGATCTGCCCACGGCGCATTGATCTGACTCCGGTCAACATCGTTGCGCAAAGGTGGTGCAATCATATAGCCGGTCAACCCCGACTTGGTCACCACCCGGTGCGGTTCACGTATCGTATCACACACGTAAGTATGACGCAAGACCGAACGTTCAATCGTATATTCATCGGTCGGGATATTGAGAAGGGACGACTCCTCGGCCAACGCTTTTACTGAAATATAGCGACGCGTTTCCGCATCATATAGTTCAACGCCCTGCGCATCTTCACGAATACTCCAGGTCGAAGGAATTTCAACTGAAAAACCGAATTTTGTATTGGCATAAGTTTTCCACTCGGCAGGCTTCGTATTGGTACGAACAAAATCCACCGGATGGCATACCAAAAAATTAAACACCACCACCATGCCGATCGCTAAAACGGCCACGGAAAGATGGTACGTCCATTGTTTTGCGCGCTGACTCATATATACAACCCAGGCAGGTTATCTGAAAACTAAATCACCGTTTTCATCTGTGCTAAACATCCGAACAGCGTCGCGTCAAAGGTAGGCGCATCGTGGGCTTTGATCAGCAGGTTGTGAAAGCGTTCGCTGCGCGGTTCGGTAAATGCGCCGGCCAGGACCGATACGCCACAGGCACGTAGTGCCCAGGCCATCGCCCAGTCGGCCGTAAAAGTAAAATCAAGGATCATATCGTATTCTTTTGCGCGAATACGATCTACGGCTTCTCTGTTTAATGTCCGCAACAAACCAAAATCGGTCTTAGCTAATATCGTTACGGTCGCTTGGCGTTCGGTCAGAAATGCGGAAACTTCTTGCGGCGTTTCCGGATGTAGCAAAAACTCCAATATACAACCGGACAGTGTTTTTTGTATTTGACCAAAAATGGTTTCGGCGCGTGATTTATCGATGGCCATCGGAAAATATACCAACACACGTTTGATCTCAGATAAACGCTGTGGAAAATCCATCACCTCCGTCGGTTTGAGGAACCGCGAACGCCATAAAAACCACTGTGCCGATATAAATTCCATCATATTCTTTTACAAAAACATTCTATAAACGAACATCAATAAAGAACTTGGATTTGATTTTTTCGAGCCATTTGTCCATTTCTTTGGCCTGTTTTTGACGCAGGGCGAAATTTTCAATGGTTTGCCAGTCTTCATTAAGATTCAACTTGCGTGTATCACGACGGTCATGTAACTGTACTATGAAGAAACCAAAAGGAGTTTCAAACGGTTCGGAAATTTCTTCGTTTTTTAGAGGATCCAGCGCTTTTACAAACGATTTATCCTGCAACGTAGCGATCTCTATCCATCCCATGTTACCGAGATTGCCTTTTTTGGCAGGATCATCCGAATACTGCAGCGCCGCTTTTTCAAATGATATTTTGCCTTCCAAAATATCCTGACGAATGCGGCCCAATTTTTCGCGCGTACGGGTTTTATCTTCGGGACCATTGGCCACGCCCAATAAAATGTGGCGTACGTGAATGCGTTCACCGCTCTTTTCAATCATCTGTATGATGTGATAACCAAATTCCGATTTGACAACATCGGAAATTTCACCCGGCTCGAGACGTACGGCCGCATCGGCAAATTCTTTTACAAAGTCGTTGCGATTGAACCAGCCCAAATCACCGCCTTTTTTTCCGGAACCCGGATCGGTGGATACCGCCTTGGCAATCGTTGCGAAGTCCGCACCTTTTTTGATCGAGTCAAGATACATTTGCGCCATGCGTCGCGCTTCGGCAAACGCTTCATCGCCGGCTTTCACTTCAAGTAAGATCTGGCTGAATTTTACCGATGCTCCGATCTGAGGCAAGCTGTCCTGAAACTCTTCAAAGAATTTTTCTATTTCGCTACGCGACACCTTGACATCGTTAAACTTAGTGCTTTGTATGCGTTGGGCCAGCATCTGTTTACGAATATTCGGTCGGTACAAGCGTTTGAGTTCTTTCACAGATTTGCCCATGGCCCGTTCGAGTTCGTCTTCACCGCCGGCTTGCTGGACGCGCTCGCGAATCTGCTGTTCCAGCGATTGTTCGACTTGGGCTTCATCTATCGTGATACTGTCAAACCGCGCCTGAGCGAGCATGATCTTTTGCTGGATCATGGTCTCTAATACACGTCTCATGATTTTATCAAATTCTTCGGTATTACTCGGATTGATGTGTAGATTCATCGCTTCGAAGTACGCATACTGTTGCACTTCCGACATCATGATCGCTTCATCATCCACAACCGCGGCAATTTTGTCAATTAACTGACGCCCCGTCTGCGCCGATAGTGATCCGGTTAAAATAACCGACACGGCCACCGCACCCCAAAAAAATCGACGAAAGAAAAACTTACTGATAATCATGCCATTCCTTATCTCTGTATCTACATCCAATGTATTTATTTCTTAGTCAATACAACCTTTGTAAAACGGACGAAAAGGTTGAATATCCATCCGCAAAATATCTTTGATCACTATGGAGTCTTGATCAAAACAGGCACGCACTTCTTCCATACTTTCTGTTTTAAATACAACAAGGCCAAATTCGCCATACCGTGCTCCAAGCGCGATCTTACCTTCCGCATGCAAGCGTTTGAGATTGGCTCCGTGTTCTTTGAAGTGCGGCTGCTCGTAGGCCGTTTTGGTCGTATCCCAGTTTTTCCCGGTGGTAAAAACAGCGGCTACGTAAGGCTTCGGCGCAGCTTTCGGTATTTCTTTTTGCGCCCAACCCGAAACGACACAACTCCACATCAGAGCCGAAATATATAAAAACTCTTTTTTCAATTGAGATCCACCCATACGGATTTGACCTGCGTGTAAAATTCGTAAATCGCTTCCATACCGCATTCGCGCGTAAAACCGGACATTTTGTATCCGCCGTATGGCATCGCCGCATCGTACATGTTATATGTATTGATCCATACCGTGCCGGCTTTGATTTTTTTGGCTAACGTGTGCGCCTTCTTGATATCACGCGTCCATATCCCTGCGGCAAGCCCGTAGTACGTGCGATTGGCTTTTTCGACGACATCATCAAAATCTTTGAACTTCATCGTCGCCAGGACCGGCCCGAAAATTTCTTCGGTAGCAATTTTCATGGACGTATCCACATTTCCGAAAACGGTGGGCTGGAAAAAATATCCATCGTTGCCGATACGATTTCCTCCGGCAAGAAGCGCCGCACCTTCGGATTTACCGGCTTGCACATAACTCATCACTTTATTCATTTGCAGTTCTGATGTGAGCGGACCGAGTTTGGTCTCGGGATTCAACGGATCACCCGGCATCATTTTGGCCGCACGTGCAGCTAATTTTTCTATAAATTCATCATGAATACTTTCTTCGATCAGAAGACGAGAACCTGCCGTACAGACTTCACCTTTGTTGTAAAAAATAGCGGCCGCCGCCATCTTGATCGTCGTATCCAGATCCGTATCCGCGAAAACGATATTCGGTGATTTGCCGCCCAACTCCAGTGAAAGACGTTTCATCGTCAACGCCGCAGTTTTCATAATTTCCTGCCCTGTCGTCGTGCTCCCGGTAAAAGCAATGCCATCCACATCGGCGTGTGTGACCAGTGCGGCACCGGCCGTTTTTCCAAATCCGGTTACGACATTAAACACACCTTCGGGAAAACCCGCTTCCGCAAAAAGTTCGGCCAGCTTAAGTGTCGTGAGCGGCGTAAATTCCGACGGCTTCACTACGACCGTATTGCCCGCCGCCAAAGCCGCAGCAATCTTGCGTGCTGCCGTGATCAACGGAAAATTCCACGGAATGATCAATCCCAAAACACCGAGCGGCTCACGCAGAGTATAGTTAAAATAATTACCGTTAACAGGTATTGTTTCGCCCTCGATCTTGGTGGCAGCACCCGCGTAATACGCAAAAATATCCGCCGTTACAGGTATCTCAATGTTTTTAGTTTCGGAAATTGGTTTACCACAATCCACAGTCTCAAGGTATGCTAACTCATCAGCGTTTTGGGTAATCAATTCACTGACTTTCCACAACAATTTGCCGCGGCGACTTCCGCTCATGCGTGCCCACTTGCTCCCGTCAGAAAAAGCTTTACGCGCTGCCGAAACGGCAACGTCAATATCGTTTTTATCGCCTTCGGAAATAGCACATATCGCTTTACCCGTAGCAGGATTGATCGTTTCAAATGTTCGATTTGAAGCGGCATCAACAAACGTATTGTTTATGAAAAGTTTAGTGTTTTTGACGTCAAAAATCTTAACATCGGCGGGAGCAGGCATTCGAACTCCTAAAAATTCAGTGTTTGTTTTCGTAAGCTATTGGATTACAACGGGATAAAGTACATTGATCGTAACCGAAAGTCAAGTTTTTTCACAGTTTATCAACAAGAACAAACGTATGTTTGTATCATTGTGAATAACATTGTTTATAATCTTACCAACGCTTGTATATGTTGAGTTTGGACGTTACGCATTTTATTTCAACATCAAATTTTTGTCTGTTTTCACTTCATTTCTTTGCGCAAAAAAAACCGCGTATTTTTTTAGATACGCGGTTTGAATAAATACTATTTATTTTTTCTACGGCATAGCCTGATATCGTTTTAGATTGCCTTCAAATTCTTTTCGCATGCGTGAGCGTTCGGGAATCATATTCACCGCGAGTTGCCCAAAACGTACGGCATTCGCTTTATCGCCGACGGCTTCACAAAGATTGGCGATGGTATCGGCTTTGTAAGCGTCCTGATATTCAAGTACAGTTTCGTCCCACGTTTTGATCATCGCGGCGGCAAATTCGCGCATCATGATTTTGACTTCAAACGCCGTCCAGCCGACATTATTCATATCATCCAGAGAGGCGTTGGTACCGTACGATGACAACCATGTTTTTAGTACATTTTCGGCGCGATCTTTTTCTTTCCATTTTATGTGAATCTTTACCGCTTCAGACACACCGTTGGCATCGCCCAAATCAATCCCACGCAGGCGCGTTTCGTCTTCCGATTTGTCCGTTTGACCCGAACGGTATTTAATTTCCATAAAATTTTCCGCATAACTCTGCCGTTTTTCCGCATCCAGTTTAGCGTACAGAGCGTTTGCTGTTTCCCATGCTTTTTCTTTCTGATTGCGGCGCGTAAGATAAAAGGCATAGTTAAACGCCAGCGAAATCAGATCGTAATCATCTTCAACCTTACTTGTGCGAATAATTTCGTCCGCCTCTTTAGCGGCACTTTCCAACCCATAATCCAAACCACGATAGGCGTGTTGTTGTTTTAATGCCGCACTTTGTTCGTCCGACATCCCCGGCATAGCCATAAGTTCGGCATAGAATGGTTCAGCCGATCGCGGATCAACCGACAAATAATAACGCACAATTTTTTCACCGAGTGTCAGATTTTTATTCGCATTGTATTCGGCTACCCACACCGGGAGTACATCTTTGGCTTCGGCGATGCGCATTAGATCGGCTATATAACCTTCGATATCTTCATTGTAACCTACTTTGCGTTCGATTTCTTTCCCGTCGGCGTACATAAATACAACGGACGGATAACCGGTGATGTTGTATTTTTTTGCCAGTTCAATACCTTCGCCTTTTTCCGCATCTATTTTATAACATACCATTTTTTCGGTAACGGGTAAAAACGCCGCACTGCGATAAACATTTTTTTCCAAAAGTTTGCATGGTCCGCACCACGCCGTATAAAAATCAATCATCACCACTTGTTTTTTTTCGCGTGCCGCATCCAACACCGACTTGACATCACCGTAAACAAATCCCGGTATCTTATCGCCGGCATACACATTAAAACCAACCCCAAGCATCAATAGTATGATTAG
Organism: bacterium; assembly: GCA_013360215.1. Taxonomy (NCBI): domain Bacteria; species bacterium. Next base: position 49,895 of record JABWCP010000020.1, read on the forward strand.
TTTTTTCATATTCTCTCCATGATATTTATTATTAATACGATCCTTTTGTACGTTGTTGAATAATAAAAGTTAAATACTTTTTTACATTTTACTCGTACCGTAGCGCATCAATTACATTGGCCTGCGAGGCTTTGAGCGCGGGATAAAACCCGAAAAAAATACCGACGAGTACGGAAAGTCCGAAACTCAGAAGTACGGAATCCGGAGTAACAACCGTGCGCCATCCTGCATTCCACTGCAGAACATACGCCGAGCCGATACCAATACCGACACCGATCAATCCGCCAAACAAACAAATCACCATCGCTTCAATAAGAAATTGCAGGAGAATATCCTTGCGTTTGGCGCCGATCGCTTTTCGAATACCGATTTCTTTGGTGCGCTCCGTGACGGATACAACCATAATATTCATGATACCGATACCACCGACGATGAGCGAAATCGCCGCGATCGAAGCTAAAAGTATCGCCATCGTATCGCTTGTCTCTTGTGCCGTTGCCAAAATATCCGCTTGATTGCGAATGCTGAAGTCGTTTTCCGCATCACCGCGCAGTTTGTGGGTTTTGCGCAGAGCGCGTTCGATATCAAACGTCGTCTCATCCAGCATGTTTTCGTCATACACCTGCACCGCTATCGTCGTAACAAAATCCAATCCGAAAAGCCGCGTCTGTGCCGTCGTCAGGGGAACCATGATCTGATCGTCCTGATTCTGCCCCATACCGGTCTGTCCTTTACCGGCAAGCACACCGATCACGGTAAAATTTTGTCCGTTGATTTTGATAATACTCCCCACCGATTGAGCATTTCCAAAAAGTGTTTCTTCCACGGTCTGGCCCAATACGGCAACTTTGACGTTTCCTTTGATTTCTTCGGCGGAGAAATAACGACCTTCAGCCAAAACAAAATTTCGCACTTTCAAAAATTCGATGCGCGTGCCGGTGATCGTTGTGTTGGTATTCTTCGATTCATATTTGACTTGCGCATTGCGGGACAATTCCGGAGAAACAGCCGACACATATTCCGAATTTTTCAATATGGTCTCCGCATCGTCTTCCGTCAATGTTTGCGAACTGCCCGCCGCAAGCACCGTACGACCGACATTTTGAGAACCCGGCCGCACCAATAGCTGATTGGTACCCAGTCCTTGGAGTCTTTCCTGAATCCGGCGGCGAGACCCTTCACCGATCGCCACCATTGTGATAACAGCCCCCACACCGATAATGATGCCGAGCATCGTCAGAAATGTACGCAACCGATTGGACGTCAAAGCCCAAAGCGCGCTGCGAAGACTTTCGAGAATATTCATGATGTATGATAGGGTATTGTTACTACAAAACGTTCAAACTCAGCGCGAAAATGAAGTACGCTCTTTCATGCGATCTTTAAATCGTTCGCTTTCTTTAAGCGCTTGTGAATAGACGACCAGCATGACACGCGACGAATCGTCCAATCCGGATAACACTTCCGAAACATCCGCATTGGATAAACCGATGCGCACCGGATGCGCACGCAATGTTCCGGCTTCGGAAAGTACGACAAAACGCAGACGCGTCGAATCACTGCCGGAATTTTGTTCACGCATACGCTTACGTCCCATACCGCGCCCGCTGGAGTCCTGCGTGCGATCGCCTCGCTTTTCCGGTAATACCACTCCGGCTTCTTCTAAAATTTTTTTATCCGCCTGTACCTCCGCGTACGTACGCAGCAAGTCGTTGCCTATCAACAACGCATCGTCTTTCCCTGCAATATCTACGGTCACGGTCGCATTCATACCGGCTTTGAGTTTGTTCCCACGATTAGGTACGAGCAATATCACATCAAAGGTTGTTACGTTTTGAATGACCGTGGATTGTGCCGCCACACGAACCACTTCACCGAAAAAAACATCACCGGGATATGCATCCGCCACGATACGTCCACGCTGACCGACGCGAATTTTCCCGATATCTACTTCGTCTACGGCGGCCGTAAGATACACGCGATCCATCGCCGCGAGCCTGGCAATCGTCGTTCCTCCACCCGCATTGGATACAGCCGAAGCCACGATCTGACCTTCCGATACGGTACGCGACAAGACGATGCCGTCAATCGGTGAACGTACGGTCGTTTCCGCCATTTTTTGACGGGCTAAAACAAGATTGGATTGGGATTTGACCAATGTGGCTTTGGCGCGCACATACTCGACATTGATCTGATCGTATTCGGATTGGGCAAGCAAATTTTTTTCAAACAAATCTTTAGCGCGGCGCCAGTTATTTTCCTGCTGTATCAACACGGCCGAAGCTACTTGCGAATCGGCAATAGCTTGTTCCAACGCATTGCGGGTATCCGTCTGATCAAGCCGAGCAATCAATTGACCGGAATGCACGACATCGCTCGCTTCGATGGGAATTTTTTCCACCAATCCGCTGGCTTTGGATTTGACTTCCACCACATTGATCGGGTTGATAACGCCGGTCGCCGACACATCCACATTCAGTCGTCCACGCTCCAACGCGGCAGGACGGATAACCAACGCACTTCCCGATGCGTTGCGCTTAGTTTGGTCGCCACCGTTACCCTTCCACAGGTAGAGCGCGCCGACACACAAACATAAAACGATGGATCCTATAATATACTTTTTCATCTCAACTTTTTTCCCGCTCGATAAAGAGATATTAAAAATACAAAATTATTTTTTAGCAGGATGCAAATCGTTTTCGTGAATAGAAAACGACCAGCGTTTTTTATTATGTTCATCCCAGGTTTCCATAGTCATTACACGGTCTTTACGTTTCCCCGAAAACCGTATAACGCCAAAAGTATGCGCATCCGTTATTTTGGTGCCGTCCACCAATTGCGGATTGGTTCCTACCGTATCGCCGGAACTGATGCCGCTGGTCAATGGCGACGACGTAAAATCGTACAGCGTATAAAAATTGGGATCTTCCCACTTAAGAAGTTCGGTGTGGTGAATGTCACCGCTCAAAAATACGACGCCTGTGATGCCGTTGTCTTTGATAAATTTCAGAAGATCGGCACGCTCATTTTTATAAAAATTATAACTCTCATACGTCGTGTTCGCATTGAGCACCTGATTACCGCAAACGATCACCTTGAAAGGCGCATTGCTAAAAAGCAAACCGTCTTTGAGCCACTGAAGTTGTGTTTTGCCCAGCATGGTTTTGTCCGGACCATCCATCATATCATCCGGTGCACGATGATACCGGTCATCCAGCATCCAAAAATCAATATCCTGCCATTCAAATTGAAAAAAAACGCCCGGCGATTCAGATAATCCGTAGTTAGGATTGGCCCAATACAGCTTAAATGCTTCGAGCGTATGCTCTTTGTGAGCATAACTGCGATCGGAATTATTCGGGCCAAAATCATGATCATCCCAAATGGCATAGTTATGCGTGTTTCCAAGCAATGGCTGCAGTTCTTTGATAGCGCGGGTGTGGCGATTGCGGTAGAGGATTCCGCTGCGCGAATTCCAGTCCACTTCGCGCAAATAAACATTATCGCCGATCCATAACATAAGATCAGGTTTCACATTACCGATCACGCGCATAATTTCGGATGTATTGCCATAAGCCCGACCCGGACGATCATACGGCGGGTCATTCACATAAAGGCATGAACCAAACGCCAGCGTGAAATCCGGCGCATCGGTTCGCCACTCAAATAAAGCCTGCGTTTGAAATGAATTGGCATACGGTAATGTCGGTGTTTTTCCGTCAAGCACGATTTCATAACCATAACGCGTACCCGGCTCTAACGCTTCGAGCACGATATGGGCTGTAAAATCGGATTCTTTCGCGGTACGAATTGGTTCCGAAATCTTTGAAATTTTCTTTTGGTCCTGCGTTTTTACTGCTTCTAAACTCCAATATCGAATGCGCACTTCCGCGGCTTTTTTGGTCTGTACCCAAATCATCACTTCCCGTTTTTCCGCATAACCGAGCATAGGACCGGCTTGCAATAAATCTTCACCTCCGGCAACCCCGTTAACTACACCGACCATCCAGAGCATCGCACTTAACCGTAAAAACCAAGACATAAAGAAGAAACCTTTCAGAAGATTATTTGATTCGGCTCTAATATAAACGCATGACTTAATGAAGCATAGTGTTTTTTAAAAATTTCAAAATGGTCGACCGATCATAATATATACGATACCTTCCTGATGCGGTGCACGCGCATACGCAAGATAAAGCGGGCCTACGACTGTATCTATGCCAACCACTACGGCTCCCGAAAATTTAAGATCACGCGATGTGATTTGCGAATGCTTATCCCAAGCGTTGCCGGTTTCAACAGAAAATCCGGCATACAAGCCTTCTCTGTAGGACATGTTCGGCGCAGACAATCGCCGGTAATACATGAAACGTGTCATTCCAAAATGACGTCCTTTGATCTGTCCCGGTCGGTACCCGCTCATCCTCAAAAAACCGCCGAGTTCGGACAACTCATATATAGGACTGGATGTCCCGAGATCGGATCCGGCTTCAAACGCTCCCATTATCGAATTACGATCCCATGTGTGCACGACCATCCCGGCACCGCGCAGAGTCTGATAAGCGCCATCCGATCCCCACTTTTTTTGTGAAGAAAAATACTCGCTCTGCCAGATACTGCCTTTTTTTGGAAAATCCGGATGATCGGTCATATCAAATTGTGTGCGGATACGAATTCCTGACCGTTCGGCATTTATGGACTTCCGTGTTGCGCTTGAAGTGTTGTGGGCATCAATGTGACCCCAAATTGCGCCGGCACGCAGTTCGCCGGCATTCCCAAAAGATATTCCAAAGTCATGACCGGCTTCGGCCGCATATCCGTTGTACTGCGCTATCTCGACGCGCTGCTGATAAAATCCGGATTCAAACCGTTGGGCACGCCCATACGGCGCCATAAAAAAATTTCCTTTGAAATCCAACGGTTGATACCATTCCGTAAAATAGGTCGGGTTTTGTCCGACACGAAAAAGATGTTTCCATTCGGCGCCGAGTTGATTTCGTCGCGACATCGTATAGTCCGCCAACGCATTAACGGAGGAATGGCCTTCCAAATCCGTGGCCATCGTGAGGCCAAATCGCAGATAGTTGGGGCCCCACGACTTCCATCGCCCGTCAATCAAAAGACCGCGACTCGTATCTTCGGTCACTATATCAAAATCCACTTTCTCAAAATCACCGAGCGCATAGATGCGTGTCAGATCGGCTTTGAGCGTTTTCATGTTCAGCGAAGAACCGGGCTGCGTTTTAAGGCGATGATAAATCCGGGGATCTTGGCCAATATTTTTACCGATGCGGATAAAATCAATACGATCGTGTGTTTTGCGGCGCGTGTGAATTTTTTTCCTAAACTCGTTGTAGATTTCATCGCTCACCGAAAAACGACGCAGCATCGGAATCCACTGCCGCGCGGCTTTTTCGCCGTCGGTAATAATGGCATCCGCCTGCAAATAATCGGCGACGGAAACTGAACCGATATCCGGTCGTATTAATACGTCTTTATTCGTAAGTAATGCGGCTTGCTGGTTCACATTTTCAGTTGTTACCATATTCATCACCTGCGCCGTAATCCCCAGTACTGAATTCAAATGCGAGCGATCCATGAGCGGCGCTCCGATATCCACCGCTATGATCACATCCGCGCCCATCGCCTGCGCAACGTCAACGGGCAGATTCTGGACAAACATGCCGTCAACTAATAATCTTCCATTGATCTCCACCGGTGCTAAAACACCGGGGATAGACATGCTGGCGCGCATTGCTTCGGCTAAATTACCGCCTCGAAGGACTACGCGTTCACCGGTGGCAATGTCCGTCGCAACCGCCCGATAGGGCACAGGCAAGGCGTCGAAATCCTGAATACCGCTGACCGGTAGCGTGATCGCTTTCAGCGTAAAACTCAATTTTTGACCGGCAATCACACCTTGCGGAAATACGACGTTCCATGAACGAAACCCCACTTCAAAGCCCATGAGGTTTTCATTCTCCTGCGTTTTTTTTCTAAATGAACGGAAGTCACGGGACGGTTTGTCGTTTAGCATATCTTTCCAATCAATGTCGCGCGCAAATTTTTCGATCTCTGCGACATCCATACCCGACGCATACATCCCGCCAACGACAGCACCGGCACTGGTTCCCGCAATCACGTCCACAGGTATACGCAATTCATCCAAAATTTTTAAAACACCGATATGCGCCATACCGCGCGCGCCTCCGCCGCTGAGTACCAAGCCGATACGCGGACGGTAAGTAGTATCTATAGTATCCGCAGGCATACCCAACAAAGAAGGAGCGATCAAAACTCCCGCGATAACAATGCATAAAAATTTTTTCAATCGGAAAATCACCGCTTAAATTTTACTCCCAATGTAAACAGGCGATCGTGAAATGACCAACGAGGTTCATTCGGGTCCATATCTGTCAAACCCAGAGAAAAGCGAAAAGCCACATCTACACTTAACTTAGGCGAAATGGCATAATCTATAGCCGCGCCTAACTCTCCGGCCGCACTCCAACGATTGGCATAACCGGTTTGACCTTCGAAATCCGTAGCATTCCCATTTTTTTCGATATAGTGCGTTTTAACCGCATAACCGACTTTTACACCAAAATAAAATATCGGCGATACGCCCCAATAGTCCGAACTAGACTGCAACACCATCAGCAGGGGCGCTTCGATGACCGTCGCTGACCATCGCGCGTAGCTGCTATCCGTTCGCGCATCCGCTTTTTTTCGAATCCAAAGCAATTCACCCCGATATCCGATCCATGAAACAAAATTACGTTCTACGAATACCCCGACGACCGGTCTCGCGTAACCCTGAGTCGTAGTACCGCGATACGAATGACGCGCATCGGAAAAATTAACGCCGCTAAAAAAACCGGTCGACCATGACTGTGCGTTCAAAGGTACACTCAGTGTCATCATACATACGAGAGGAAATATGGTATTGATTTTGTACATCAGAGTGGGAGAAATCATTATGCTACACGAATGTAATCATGCTTATATATATCTACAAACAAAAACTCCCTGCCTCTAGAACGGCAGGGAGTTTAATAAAAGAATTTGAAACAAACTTCTTAGTTCGCCCCAAGCACAATACCGACACCTACAGTGATTCGAGAATAAGTAACGTCGCCAGATAAATCAAAATCGCTTATTTCATATCCGCCTTTGTTAATAGAATACATGGCTTCAACGAAGAACTTCTTATTCAAGATATAGCCTCCGCCAAGGCCATAACAGAGTCCTCCTGACAATTCTCCACTACCTTTGTAATCGCTATCACCCATATGGAGGTTGTAACCCAATGTAACTTTTCCGTAGGCACCATTACCATATTCCGGGAAAAAAGTTGCCACTCCATAAATAGGAACGAAATTGAATTTACCATTAGCATCTTTTGCACCGCGAGGTAATTGATACTGGATACCCCCTCCGGCCGCGACATTATTATGTACAGGCTTCATAAATTCAGCGCCGACGGTAAATCCCATCTTAGTGTCAACAGAACCACTTAAATCACCAGAACCCTTGGATTTTCCCGGAAAATCAGCAACAACCTTAATATTGCTTTGAGCCATAACCACAGCCGTATTAAGAACTACGGCCATGACAATCCATTTGATCAGACTTTTCATACTTTCTCCCTAAATTATTATGAATGACTACAATCTGTCCTATACAGGACATATCAAAAATAAATTTAATTTACATATATACGTTACTACACCTAAATATAAAATAACTTAATAGAGGTAAACGAATAGAATATTTTATTTCGACAGTTTATAAACGTTATTTTCAGCAAATTACATTGATTTAATCGTTTGTAAGCCAGTCCGTCGCGAACAATTCGTTCCTAATTATTCAGATAAAATAAACAATATTGAAATGAACTTGGATTATAGATAAGGGACATTTTCCTTTCCTTGATTAATTTAAACAACGATTTATAAAACTGCAAACAAAAACTCCCTGAGGTATGGGAAACGGAAGCAACATCGTACCCCCCTTTGGATAGAAGGGAAAGAAGGATTGAGATTGGTGATAGAACATTGCAGGAAGTCTTGCGAGCGTAGCG